>CALWAA010000112.1 GCA_944372725.1 uncultured Bacilli bacterium
ATTAAACTTTTTATTGCTAATTTTTATGATGCTAAGTATTTTCATGACATTTTAAGGAAGGCTAAAAGAAAAGATATGCCTATGTTAAAAATTATTAATAAAATATATGAAATGTATATTTTAGAAAAAGCGTCTTCAGGAATTATAGATTTTGATGATATGATTTATATGGCAACTAAATTAGTAAAGCTAAAAGGCATTAATAGGTCTTATCAATATATTATTGTTGATGAATATCAAGATACCTCTCTTGTACGAGAAAATTTGGTGCAAGCTATAAAAGAGAAAACGGGTGCTTTTGTTACCGTTGTGGGTGATGATTTTCAATCTATTTATCGTTTTTCGGGTTGTAATATTAATAATTTTTTGGAATTTAAAAAACATTTTAAGCCAGCGAAAGAACTTTATATTACAAATACTTATCGTAATAGTAAAGAACTAATTTATGTAGCTGGAACTTTCATTATGAAAAATCCCAGACAAAGGAAGAAAAATTTGAAATCTAATAAAAGTATTGCTAAACCTATTGTCATATGTTATTACAAAAATATAAAAAATGATTTTTATAAACTTTTAAATATAATCCATTCTCCTAATTTAATGATATTGGGTAGAAATAATGCTGATATTTATAAAGTATTAAATGATAAATTAATTTTTTTTAATAACAAAATCATTTTAGATAATTATAATATCTATTATAAAACCATTCATAAAGCGAAAGGATTAGAAGAAGATAATGTGTTAATTATTAATTTATCTAATGATACAAATTCTCTTCCCTCAAAAATAAAAGATGAAAAAATATTAAGGTATGTAATTAAACATTTTGATATCTATCCTTTTGAGGAAGAACGAAGACTATTTTATGTAGGAATTACTCGTACTAAGAATTACTGCTATTTATTTGTTCCTAAAGATAACCCTTCGATATTCGTTAAAGAATTACAAAAAAATTATAGAGAATATATCTCTATAATAAATCTTTAAATTCACTTTCTTCCTCATGAGCTTTGATTGTTATTATTTCGTGATTTTTCACTGCTTCATATATTAAATCTTTATAGGGTATTAATTCTTCATATTCATGGCATTTTTCTTTACTAGGATTAATTACTGGGTGTTTTGGCACAAAGATGGTACAGCAATCTTCAAATGGTAAAATGCTTGTTTCATAGGTGTCAATTCTTTTGGCTACATCAATAATATCAAGTTTATCAAAACAAGCAAGAGGTCTTATTACCGGAATATTTACTACTTCATTTATGGCACTCATGCTTGTTAGAGTTTGACTGGCTACTTGACCAATTGATTCTCCGTTAATTAAAATTTTAGCATTTCTCTTGCTAGCTAGTATTGCACTAATTCGGTACATCATTCGCCTCATAATGGTAATTAAATATTCATGGGGAATATTTTTGTAAATCGTTTCTTGAATTTCCGTAAAATTAATAACATGTAAAACAATATCATTGTTGTAAACTGCTAATTTTTTAGTTAAACTTTTTACTTTATTTTTGGCTTCGATACTTGTATGAGGGGGACTTTCAAAGTAAATTGCTTCTATTTTTACCCCTCTTTTCATGGCTAGATAACCTGCAACTGGGGAATCTATACCACCACTAAGCATTAATAAGCCTTTTCCTAAAGTACCAACTGGATATCCTCCTAAACCTTTCATCTTTTCAAAATAGACTAACGTATTATTTATTCGGTATTCAACATTTACAACTATTTCAGGATTTTTAACATCTACTTTTAACCCTTTTATGTTTTTTAGGATGTGGGCTCCTAAATTTTTACTTAATTCAACACTGGTCGTATTTAATTTTTTATTGCTTCTTTTACTTTCTACTTTAAATGTAGTAAATTCATGTTCTTTTAATAAATTTAATGTTTCATCTTTTACTACATCAAAATCCGTAGAATTAATTACATAGCCAATACTCATTTCATGAATACCAAAAATATTTTTTACTCTTTTAATTACTTTATCAAAATTTTCATTTGTGTGAATAAACATACGCCCTAAATCGTACGTTACTTCTATTTCTAAATCATTTAAGGCATATAAAATATTTTCTTTTAGCTTTTTTAAAAAGAAATTGATATTGTCTTTTTTGGTGGATAATTCACCATATTTAATTAGTATTACTTTCTCCATAAACATCACATGAGTATTATACTTAAAATTTGTTCTTTTGTAAATAAAAGGACTACAAATTAATCATGTAGTCCACTTAGTTTGCGATAAATTTGGTCAAAATAACTAATAAATTTGTTTACTTCATCTGTTGTTGTTAAATAAGATAAACTAATTCTTATGGTTGATGAAGCTCGTACTTTGTCATTGTAAACGGCCATTACACTACTTGATAAAGTTGCACTTGAACAAGCAGTATTTGAGCTTACATATACTTCAAACTCTTCTAGCGCATGTAAGAATGTTTCCGCTTTAATATTTCTTAGACTGATATTTAAAATATGAGGAATACTGTATTTGGTTTTGTTTATCATGATGCCATTATATTTTTTTAGAGCATCCACAATTTTACTATTTAATCTCTCTACAAATCTTTCCCTTTTTTCAATATCAGTTGTGGCTAGTCTTACTGCTTTTGATAAAGCAACAATTAGAGGTACAGCGGGAGTTCCAGGATTTAACATATTTGATTTTCCGGAACCATAAAGAATTGGTGATATTCCAACATTATTGCTCTTATATAATACCCCTATTCCCTTTGGTCCATATATTTTATGGGCTGTAAAGGTTGCTAAATCAACATCATGCATACTAATACTTACTTTACCTATCGCTTGAGTCATATCAGAGTGAAAAATAGTATTGGGATTTTCTTTTTTAATAATTTGTCTAATCATTTTTAAAGGTTGTCTAATCCCTAGTTCACTATTCACTGCACAAATACTTACGAGGATTGTATCTTCTCTAATTAATTTTTTTAAATCCTCAAAATCAATTAATCCTTCTTCATCATTATTTACATAACTAATTTCAAAGCCTATACTTTCTAAATAATTACATATAGCATATATGGATGGATGCTCTAATTTGGAAGTAATAATATGTTTTCCTCTTTTATGATTATGCATCGCAATACCAATTAGAGCCATATTATTAGCCATGGTTGCTCCACCTGTATAAGTTATTTCTGTTTCATTAATATTTAATATTTCGGCAATTTGTTTCGTTGCACTATTCATTAAGTTTTTGGTTTTTACGCCAAGTTCATGTAGAGAATTGGGATTTCCAAAAAAATCTTTGCTTGTTTTATTATAAGTATCTAACACTTCAAATCCTATCGGTGTTGTTGCACTGTAATCTAAATATATCATCTATGTCACCTTATGTATATTATACAAAAAAATTAATCGTTATTCCATACAAAACTAATCAAAAATAGTATATTTTACTTTAAAAGT
>CALWAA010000113.1 GCA_944372725.1 uncultured Bacilli bacterium
CTTTGTGTTTTTTAATTAAATTTTTTACTTTGATAAAATGATGATTTACGCCACTTTTCCCTATTTTATAATCTGTTTCCATACTGATGATGTCTGCTAGTTCTTTTAGGGAACTTTCAGGGTATTTTTCTCTATATTCTAATACTATTTTTGTTGAATCATCAAGTAGTGAATATAAATCTTGTTCTTTTAGATATTTTATATCTTCTAACTGCTTTAGGCCAGTTGTAATGGCTTTTTCTTGATTTGCTATTTCACAATTATTTAATCTATTTACCATGTTTTTATGGTCACGATAAATTCTTATATCTTCAAAATAAAAGTAGGAATTCGTTGCTTTAAACATTTTAATGATATCACCAATTACTTCAGCATTTTTGATATATACCATGTATTTGGAATTTCTTTTGATATGTTTAGCAGTAATATCTAAATCTTTAAAGAGTTTCGTTATAAATACTGCTTCTCTATTCATATCAGTTACAATTTCTAGATGATAACCACTTGATGCTGGGTCATTAATTGTTCCAACTGCTAAGAAAACTCCCCTTAAATAAGCGATTTTTTCTTCATTGTTTGTTAAGAAAAATTCATTAGGAAGTATTTTTTTCTTTCCCTCCATTAAATTTAAGAAATGGATAATGTAATCTACTTTTTCTTTAATTTCTAGTATGTATATTTGTTTAATGCGAAATCTTCTTTGATTTCTAATTGTAATTTTAGGGCGAATACCAAATAATTCTTTAATGTTTGTATAAATTCTTCTGGCAACACTAGCATTTTCTAAAGTTATCGTTATACTATCTTTAATATTAGCAGCAAATCTAATAAAAGCTGATAACTCACATATTTTTTCACTTTCATTTATCTCGGTTTTTGATATCTCTTCTTTTACTCTTGTTGTATAAGTCATTTTTCATTCTCCATTAATATTGAGAAGACTAAATAAGCTGTCTTTAAAGTATCATGTCTTAAAAAGCCATCTTCTACTGTGTATATTTTATCTTTTATTACTTTTACTTTCCTTTTCTTTAATACTTGCTCATCCAGTAATACTGGGTCTTTTTGTTCCTCCGTTGCATATTTTAAAACAAGCTCATGCGGAATTTCTACATTGTTAGCAAGTACCATATTAATTGTGCCATTACCTAAATATTCTTCTAGTACTTTAATGTGGTCACTAACCCTAAAATCATCTGTTTCACCTGGTTGAGTTACCAAATTACAAATATATAACTTAGGGGCTTTACTCTTCTTGATTGCTTCGACAACCTTATCAATTATAATATTGGGAATAATACTTGTAAGTAAACTACCTGAAGAAAAAATAATTAAATCGGCTTCTTTGATAGCTTCTATTACTTCAGGATTGGCATTTACTTCTTTGTCATAAGCAATCCTTGCGATTTTTTTCTTACATTTTGTAATACTTGTTTCACCGTAAACTCTTTTACCATCACAAGTAATTCCTACTAACTCGGCATTATCTTCGGTAATTGGTAATACTTTTCCTTCTATATCAAGCAATTTGGCCAGTACCGGGATAGCACTAGCAAAATCCCCTTTTTGTTCTAGTAAGGCAGTTAAAAGAAGATTTTTAATAGAATGATTCCCTAAACTTTTGGATTGTTTAAAGCGGTAGTTCATTAAATTTACAATATCTTGGTCGGTATTACTCATAGCCATTAAAACTTTGGAAATATCGCCTACTGCGGGAATTTTAAAGTCTTTGCGAAGTCTTAAAGTAGAACCTCCATTGTCTGATACAGATACTACAGCAGTAATATCTATTGGAAATAATTTTAAACCTTTCAGCAGTTGGGACAAGCCGCTGCCCCCACCAAATATAACTATTCTCTTCATATACATCACTAATATAACTTTACCACAAAAATGCGAAAAAAAGAACTATTATTGTTCTTAATTGTCAGTTATTGATGTATTTTATTGCTTTTCTCGCTTTTTCGTTATGAAATATAAATCTTTTTTGATAGAATACCATTTTATTTGGATATATTCCTCTGCATATCTAGAATTTATATTATCTTCTAAATTTCTATTCCGGCTTTGAATATATAATGGTCCTATATTTACATTTGTACTATTATCTTCTGGATATTCTAATAAATATTTTAGAATTTCGCTTTTGGTTGCCCATACAAAATTATCTGGAGTACCATGAATAATAGCATCTGCATCATAAAATTGATTTTCGTTTCCTTTAAATAAGAATCTAATTATTAAGTTTGTTTTTATATAGAAATCAGATAAGGCTTTTTTAATTTCTTTAATATCCTCATATTTCCTTTTTTTATAAGTTTCGGCATTTACTGTTATTCCATCAAGAACACCAAATATATAAGCTCTTAAGCTCAAAATAATTTGATTCGTTACACCTATATTTAATAAATAATTGGAAAAACTATTGAGGTGCTCTTGGTGAACAGAATTTAACTCACCCATTTTGATACTAATGCCTTTTATATTTCCATTTATCCTAATTTTGATATCTGCTTTTTCCTTAAATTTGCTTTTCCAACATTCTATATAATCTTCTCCTTTTAAATTGTCAAATAAATTTGTTATCAATTCATAAAATGGCTTATCTAATTCTTTTACCATTTTCTTGTCAATTTTTTTGGCAAACTCTAATTCGTTTGCAATCCCTTTATTATTTTTTTCTGTAAAATTCATCTTTTTCCCTCCTGATGCCATTAATTATACCATGCTAGTTTCAAAAAAATTGTCACTTTATGTCGAACTGGAAAATAATTTTTAAAAATTCGCTTTTTGTAACATTTTTTGTAAAAAAATACTTGATTTTATATTTAATACGTAATATAATCTTCTTGTAAATGCATATAAGCATTTATAAAAGAGAGAGTAGTTTGGTATGGAGGCTGATATCTAATAGTTAGATATCAGTTTTTGTTTATGCTATTGTTCTTCATACTTTCTCATAGTTTTACTAAGATAAGTTTCTTAAAAGGCTAAAATCAACTCTTTCTATTTTCACTTGTCATTATTGCCTTTGTTCTTTCTATTACTTATGCATTAACAAAAAAGAACTGACTACTTTTCGTACTTGGCTAAAAAAGAAACAAAAACTGTGACACCTAATGAGACACCTGTTAATAAAACACATAGCAAAAAAGACTAAATTTTAAATAAATTAGTCTTTTTTAAACACAAAAAAACCAGCAACTCCCTATTTTCGCTTATCACTATCGTCGGCGTTCTAGTGCTTAACTTCTCTGTTCGGGATGGGAAGAGGTGTGTCCACTAGGCTATCGTTACTGGTAAAAAGGATTTTGTCCTTTAAAAACTTGATAATGCTTAACTCATAAATTAATTAAATAATAAGTTAAATCCTCGATCTA
>CALWAA010000114.1 GCA_944372725.1 uncultured Bacilli bacterium
TATCAATTAAAAACGTGTATTTACTTCCATAATTGTAATTACTATTGGCTACGAGAATTTAGTTTCTAATTCAACGAAATAAACTTTCAAAAATATCTTCTTACCCTTTTGCAAAATCAATGCATTATCCCTTAAATCATCAGTTGTAACTATCTTATCAGAAAACTCAACTTTTTCTTGATTCAAAGAAATACCATTTTGTTCAATTAATCTTCTTGCTTCCGATTTAGAAGGAACTAAATTGGTCTTGATAAGCAAATCAACAATATTAATATTCAATAAATCTTTAGAAATAGTAATAGATGGCATATTATCAGAAATACCTTTATTACTAAACAATTCTTTTGCCACCTCTCTTGCTTTCACTGCTTCTTCTTCACCATGTACTAACTTAGTAACTTCAAATGCTAGCAACTTTTTAGCTTCTCTAATATCACAATTACATAATTCTTTAATATCCGCAATTTCCATTCGAGTAAAGAAAGATAAACTTCTTTCCACATCCTCATCATATGAATTCATCCACGCCTGGAAAAATTCAAAAGGTGTTGTTTTATCTCTGGATACCCAAAGCGTTCCAGTTGCCGTCTTACCCATTTTTTCACCATCAGCTTTAATAAGTAAAGGACAAGTAAGTCCAAATAAAGGCTCTATTTTCTTTCCTTCACTAAACCCAATTTTACGTGATAAATCTGCACCTGCCAAAATATTACCCCATTGATCTGAGCCACCAATTTGAAGTCGACAGCCAAATTCTTTATTTAGATGAACAAAATCAAAAGCTTGCATTAACATATAACCCATTTCTAAAAATGTTAAACCCCCATTTTCTAATCGTTTCTTATAACAATCAGCTGCTAGCATCGTATTCACATTAAAATGAACTCCAATATCTCTCATAAAATCTATATAAGTTTTATCACATATCCAATCTGCATTATCAACAATAATCGCTGGATTATCTCCATCGCATCGAACAAATCTTTTAACAAGCTCTTTTACTTCTTTCTTATTATGAGCGACTTCTTCTTTTGAAAGCATTTTTCTCATATCACTTTTTCCAGTGGGATCACCAATTAATGCAGTAGCACCACCAATTAAAATAATGCCATGATGGCCAAAATCTTGTAACCACCGAAACATTGTTAAAGCAAAGAAATGTCCTATATGAAGACTATCAGCCGTAGGATCTATCCCTAAATAAAAGGTCATAGGTTCTCCATTAATTAAATCAATAATTTCTTTCTCATGAGTTAAATCTTTTATATATCCTCTTTCTTTTAGGATATCAAACAATTTCTTTTCCATAATTTTTTATTCCTCCTTAAGTATTTTGTATAGTTAATTAAATTACAATCATCAAAGTAATTGCAGTAATAATAACTATCCATACAAACCACCTCCTAGAAAATAAAAAAGACAAGCCATCCTAAAAGGACGAACTTATCGTGGTACCACCTTTATTCGTAATAATATTATTACCTCTTATTGATAACGGATACTATTCGATTTAAAATCATCACTTGTAATTCATTATTTTAATTTTCCTTATTTCCACCAACCATAAGTTCTCTATAAATCTTTATAAAATAATTACTTTGAATGAATCGTTTTTTAATTAACTGACTAAATTATACTATATTATATGTAAAAATGCAAATTTTTACCTTTTCATTTCTAATTCGATTTTATCAATATATTGTTCTCTATATTTTTCTAAACATTCATCTACATTAAACCAATATACTTTAGTAAGAATACCATCAGATGGATCAATCTCTGTTCTTTCAAGTACTCCTCCTAAGGCTTGCATCGTTTTATCGGATGCTATATTATTCGCATCACAATCAAGCATAACTTTATCCAATCCTAATTTTTGAGCTTCCATAAGGCCTAAATATAAATTGATTTTGTTATACCCTTTTCTTCTTTCTGTTGGTCTTATACTATAACCAATATTTCCCCCAAATTGTTTCATTTTCTCTGTTAAATTCCATCGAACATTAATAGTGCCAATTATTCTATCATCATTTTCTCTAATAAGCAAAAATGTTTTTGCAGGACATCTTCCTAATTTTCTCGCATATTCTTCGTATTGCATATTTAAACATCTCTCTAATGCTTCTAAAAAAGTATATCCTTCTAATATTTTATCTAATGCCCCTATACCATTAAGATCAGAATGATAAAATGCAAACTCATTTATATAATCAATAATTTCATCTTTTCTTTTCATCGATGGTTCTTCTAAATAAAATTTATCTATATTTTTTCATCTCTCTTTAAATAGCTTCATAAATAATTTTAAAGACATCATCATACTTTACTTTCAGTTTTGTATCAAGAAAACAATATTTACTTCGAATCATTTCTTTAACACATTCACGACATTCATTATAATTTAATTTATATTCATGCAAAGCTAAAAAGAAGAAAATCGTAATATTATGAAACATAGAAATAATATCAGCATTTCTAACACACCATTCTTCTTTAGATAATTTAATATTTTTATCTAAATCACCACTATGATATAAAATACATCTTTTTACTTTTTCTATTTTTTGAGGGTCATATCCTTCACTTAGCAAAAAGCATTCAGCAATTTCCGAACCAACTAAATTATGTGATTCATTTTCACGAAGTTCCATCACTTTTGCAACATCATGAAGAATAGCACTAATCAAAACTATTTCTAAATCTGCATCTACATCCTTAGCTAAATCATCTGCTATTTGAGTGACATATTTCACATGATTATCCCAATAATTATAACCATTTTTTGCTTCATACTTATTAGATAAATCTATAAAGTATTTTTGCACTTTATCGATCATAAACGATTCCTTTCTAGCATTTTCACTTAATATTTAAAACTTCTAACTTACAAATTATATGTTTTATTCTCTATACATTCTTTTACTTTGGAAATAAATTCATCTTTAGAAACAGTAATTGTTTCTTGTTTACCAAACTCCCTATAACTAACTGTTCCATCTTTCGCTTCTGCCTCACCAACAACAATAGTTAAAGGAATTTTTTTTGTTTGACTTTCTCTCATTTTATAGCCAAGTTTTTCATCACGATCATCTAATTTAACTCTAAAATGATTTTTCTCAAATTCTTCTTGTAACTGCTTAGCATACTCCAAATGATATTCATTATTAACTGGAATAATATTAATTTGAATTGGTGCAAGCCAAAGTGGAAAAGCTCCGGCATAATGTTCAATTAAAATACCAATAAATCTTTCAATAGAACCATAAATAACACGATGAAGCATAACTGGCCTTTTTTTAGAACCATCAGAATCAACATAAGTCAAATCAAAACGTTCTGGTAAATTCATATCAAGTTGAATCGTTCCACATTGCCATAC
>CALWAA010000115.1 GCA_944372725.1 uncultured Bacilli bacterium
GTAAAAATATAGAAAAATATAGATAAATAAAGAGAAAAAATGGGTAGAAGTTGCAAAAACTTTGCACACTACCGAAGCGAAAAGAGGGAGTTTTTATGCAAACATTTATTTTTGGACATCGTAATCCCGATACGGATAGTGTATGTGCGAGTATTGCTTTGTCTTATCTTTTAAATGAAACTGGTAAAAATACAGTTCCTAAAGTGTTAGGTCATTTAAATAATGAATCTAAATTTGTCATGAATTATTTTAAAGTAAAAGAACCTGATTATCTTAATGATACAAAGGTAAGAATTAAAGATATTAAATATAATAAGAAAGCTATTGCTCATGAAGATGATTCTATTTATGAAACTTTTTTACATATGCAAAAAGAAGGAGTTACCGCAGTACCACTTGTTGATGAAGCTAAAAAGTTAACGGGATTGGTTACTTTAAAGGAAATAGCTAAATTCTTAATTAGTGGAGATAAAGAACGACTTGATACTACTTATGAAAATATTTTACATAGTGTTGATGGTATTCCTTATCTTCAGTTTGATGAAAATATTAAAGGAAATGTGATGGTTGCTTCTTATCAGAGTAAGACAATTCATGATGAAATTACACTGACAAATAAAGATATTTTAATTGTTGGTGATAGATATAAAGTTTTAGAATATGCGATTCTATCAAAAGTGCAATTGATTGTTTTAACTGGTAATCATACGCTTCCAAGTAAGTTACTTAAAAAGGCTGAGAAAAATAGAATTAATGTTATTGTTAGTAAATATAATAGTTTGGAAGTAGCAAATAAAGTTATTTTAAGTAATCGTATTCATTCTATTAATATAAATGCTAAACCTATTACTATTAATAGTAAAGATTATCGTACGGATTTTATTAGTTTGGCTAATAAAGAAGGACATACGAATTATCCGGTTGTTAATAATAAAAATGAGTGTTTAGGTTTACTTAAAGTTACAAATGCTGATAATTATAATAAACAAAAGGTTATTTTAGTAGACCATAATAGTCTTGCTCAAAGTGCGATTGGTATTGAAGAAGCCGAAATTACAGAAATTATTGACCATCATAATTTAGGGGCTATTGGGACAAATGTTCCTATTAACTTTAGAAGTATGCCGGTTGGATGTACTTGTACTATTATTTATAATATGTTTGTGGAAAAAAAGATAGCTATTCCACGAGATATGGCAGGTATTATGCTTAGTGCTATTCTTTCAGATACACTTATTTTTAAATCACCAACTACAACGGAAGAAGATATTTTTGCAGCTTCTAAACTTGCTAAGATAGCTCGCGTAGATATTGATGAATATGGTTATCAAATGTTTAAGGCTGCATCAAGTATTAAAGGTATTAGTGTTAATGATTTAATTAATCAAGATTTTAAAACTTATAGTGTTGGTAATCATATGCTTGGTATTTCCCAAGTTATGACGATGGACTTTAATGAAATTGAAGCAAATATGGATGAATATATAGCTAAACTTGATGAACTTAGTAGTGGTAATTTCCTTTGTTGTGCGCTTTTTATAACTGATGTTTATAAAAATGGAAGTTATGTTATTTATAATTCGAATGCTACTGAATTAATTGCCGATGCTTTTGATTTGAAAGATGTTTATGAAGGAGTTTATATTGCTGACTTAGTATCACGAAAGAAACAGATGCTTCCAGCATTACTTGAAGTTTTACAAAAAAGAGTATAACATTATTTTGAATTGGTTAAAATAAAATAGAGGTGGACTTATGTTAGCACTTATTACAGGAGCTTCTTCTGGTATGGGTAGAGATATGGCAAGAATTTTGGCTAAAAAAGGTTATGATTTGATATTAGTTGCGAGAAGACGAGATAGATTAGCTGAATTAAAAAAGGAACTTAATACCAATATTACTATTATTGCTATGGATTTAAGTATTCCTGATAATAATTATAAATTGTATGAAAAAGTAAAGACAAAAAAGATTGACGTTTTGATTAATAATGCTGGATTTGGTTTGTTTGGAGAATTTTTTAAAACGGATTTGGATACAGAACTTAACATGATTGAACTTAATGTGAAGTCTTATCATATTTTAACAAAATTATTTTTAAAAGATTTTATAAGAAGAGATGCTGGATATATTTTAAATGTTTGTTCTAGTGCTGGTTTTATGGCAGGACCTAGAATGGCTACTTATTATGCAACTAAAAATTATATTACAAAACTTACAATGGCCATTAATGAAGAGTTAAGAGTAGCCAAAAGTCATGTTACTATTAGTGCTTTGTGTCCAGGGCCCGTTGCAACTGAATTTAATGAAGTGGCTCATGGAACTTTTGCAATTAGGGAAGCAAGTAGTTATGAGGTAGCTAAGTATGCAATTGATAAACTATTTAAACGGAAAATGATTATTGTACCTACTTTTTTAATGAAGCTAACACTTTTCTTTAATCGTTTGGCCCCATATCGTTTATCACTATATATTGCTTATAAAATACAAAAGAGAAAAGAAAGGAACTAGAAATAGTTTTTTTTCTTTGATTCAACTAATGGTTTGTTTACTTTTTTCTTATTATCATTCATAATGAAAGCATAAGGAGGAAGTTTTATGAATGAAGCAATGGGAAAATTTATTGCTAGTTTAAGAAAGGAAAAGAACATGACACAAAAAGATTTGGCAGATAAACTTTATGTGTCAGACCGAGCAGTAAGTAAATGGGAGAGAGGACTTAATTTTCCAGATATTACTTTGTTAAAAAAATTGAGTGAAGTGTTAGGGGTTAGTTTAACGGAACTTCTTAATGGGGAAAGAATAGAAAGTGTTTCTAAGGAAAAAGCTGATGAAATCTTAGAGGATGGAGTAAAACATTATAAGAAACAAGTTTATAAAAATATCATTATTAAAGTTTTACTTATTATTCCTATTATTATTTTTTTCTTATTTGTTGTTTTAGTTACTTTAAGTGAGCTTTATTATGGGGAAATACAGTTTGGAAAATATTATTTGCCTTTTCCTAATGTGTCAAGTACGGTTGCGAAAGTAACTACTGATAAGTTTATGGAAGCATTTGCAACCGAAGATTTAGATACAATAAAAGAAATTTACCGAGATAAAAATGTTGATGGAACATTTATGGATAAGTTTCAAGATTTTTATCAGTATTATGAGGTAATAGATTATGAGTTAGTTATTTCTATCATAATGGTAATAATTATACCATTGTTTATTGTGTGCCGTGCATGGCATATAACTAGAGGGTGAAAGTCCCTTACACACGTAGGTATCAACGAAGTGTTAGA
>CALWAA010000116.1 GCA_944372725.1 uncultured Bacilli bacterium
TATATCAAGATTTTCATCTTAATATCTTTTTCATCTAGTGTTACTAATTTTCCATAAAACTTTTCACACTATCTGTTTTATATTATATCATCTTGTTATTAGAATGTAAATTTAGGGCAATATATCAAATATCCATTTTCAATTTTATCTTTGAACTTTTTATCAAATATTTTTTGGAAACAAATTTTTAATAATATCATATAATTTTTATAGTAAAAGTGTTTTACGCTAATTGACAAAGACTAAACATTAGTGTAAAATATTAAATACAAGTGGAAAAGCAGTATTATTCCATTTGTAATGGGGCTTTAGCCAAGTGGTAAGGCATGGGACTGCAACTCCCCGAGCACCGGTTCAAATCCGGTAGGCCCCTCCAAAAGGAAATAATCTCGAACTTATCGAGTTTTGATAGATAGCTAATTCATAATTTGAATTAGTTTTTTCATTTTTGTTTCATGTTAATAAGAGGGAATTCTAGAAATTATTTCTTGGTGTTCTGTACTTCCTAAGTATTCTTTTGTGTAAGGATTTTCAATAAATAATTTATCATATTTTAACTCTAATATTTTTTCGACTGAATTATCAATTTCTTCTATAGCTATTGTACCATTTGCAATTGCATTTGTTATTATTTCAATCGTTTCATTATCAAAATCAGGCATTAAGAGAATATCTACTCCGGCATTAATAGCATTTACATAGATTTCTTCTTCTGTATATTCATTGGTTAGAGCATCCATATTTAGGGCATCTGTTATAACTAAGCCATTATAACCTAATTCGTTTTTTAATAAATCAGTTATTATTTCTTTAGATAAAGATGCTGGGGTATCATCTTTCGTTATACTAGGAACAGCTAGATGGCCAATCATGATGACGTCCGCTCCATTATTAATTGCTTCTATAAATGGTTTTAATTCTAAATTCATTAATTCTTCTTTTGTTTTTGTGATAACGGGTAAAGTATAATGGGAATCTTCGGAAGTATCACCATGACCTGGAAAATGCTTGTATACAGAAATAATACCTGTACTTTCTTGCCCTTCGGCAAAAGATAAAGCCATTTTTGATACTAAATCGCTAGTAGTACCAAAAGACCTATCCCCTATTACTGTATTTTCTTTGTTTGAATATATATCTAAAACAGGGGCAAAATTCATATTTATGCCAAAAACTCTTAATTCTTCGCCCACTACTTTTCCAACTTCATAAGAAAGCTTTGTATCTTTGGTTAATCCTAAACGATACATAGATGGAATATTTGTTACTTTAGCATCACTTAATTTTTTAATTCTTGCTACTCTTCCACCTTCTTGGTCAATAGAAATAAACATGGGAATATCACTAGTATTATTAATATCCTCAATTAATTTTTTAGTTTGTTCATAACTTTTAATGTTATCACTAAAAAGAATAAAGCCACCTGGTTTTACAGTATTTAAATTATTTAATAAATCCTCGTCTAAAACAGTTGTTGTATCAGAAACAATTAGCATTTGCCCTATTTTTTCTTCTATCGTCATTTCACTTAATTGTTCTTCAACCCATAAATCTTTTTCGTTTACTTCTTCTTCTGGTGGTTCTGGTTTTTCTTTTTCTTCAACAAATGTTGCAGATACAATAAGAGTTAATATTGTTAGTACTATTAATAAACAGGAAAGTAACTTTTTCAAATCAACACCTTCTATCTATTTTATTATACACAAATTATATTCATCTATAACCATCACTTACAACATATTTTTCCTTTTTAAAATATAAGCGATAATTAAGGATAATAAAACGGAAAATAAAATAATTAAGATAAAACTAAATGGTGAATCGCCAATACTTCCTAATGGTACATTCATGCCAATAAAAGATGCTACCATAGTTGGTATGGAAAACACAATTGTAATACCTGCTAAAAATTTCATGACATCGTTTAAGTTATTAGAAATAATAGTGGCATAAGTATCCGTCATGCTTGATAATATTTCCCGGTAAATCGAAGCTGTTTCAATCGCCTGTTTGGTTTCAATTAAAGCATCTTCTAATAATTCTTCATTTTCTTTGGTTATTTCTATAATTGTTCCCTTAGCAATCTTTTCTAAAGCTATTTCATTGGCTTTTAGTGATGTAATGAAATATACTAATGTTTTTTCCACATTTAATAGATTTACTAATTCTTTATTATTCGTTGATTTTAATAATACCTTTTCTTTACTATCAATGTATTCGTTAATGCCAGTTAACTCTTTTTGATAAATACCAGCGACCATAATAAATATTTGAAAGATAAACTTTTCTCTCGTTTTAAAATCTATTTCATTATCTTTAAAATAATCTAGGAATGGTTGCTCTTTTAGAGATACTGTTATAATATAACCTTTTTCACTAATGACAATTCCTAAGGGATTGGTTTTGTATTTGTGTTTATAATTGTTATCAGCTAAATAAGGGGTATCTAAAATAATTACTGTTTCTTCATCTCTTTTTTCAATTCTAGGGAGTTCTTCTTCATCTAGTAATTTAATAAATATTTCTTTTTCTATCTTCGTATTTTCTACTACGGTATTTATTTCATCAGAAGTCGGATTAATTAAATCAATCCAACTTCTTTTTTTTATGATGTCCGTATTTATTAATTTTTTGTTTTCTACTTCATATATCCTTAACATATTATCACCTTCTTTTATTTTATCACATTATTCTTCTTTTTTTGCTTAAAGTTTATAATTTTTTTAAAATATTGTCATCCGTTATAATTATGTCTAGTTCTTTTTGGATTTTTTCTAAATCGTGGACAATTTTGTTGTATTCTCTTGGAGTTTTAAATTCTTCATTTTCAATTACGTAAATTAAGTATCTACTTGCCGCAACAATTAAAAGTTGCTTTGATAATTCTTTTACTTCTAAACCTTTAAATTTCTTTTTCCAATACTTATAAGCTAGATAGGCATTAAAATACCAATAATGAATATCTAATACCTCATCATAATAGCTTTCAACTAAATCCATCTCCTCCTTTTTGTAGCAGATAAAATATACCTCTACATTTTCTTCTTTACTCTTATACATATGTTCGCCTCTTTTCTATGCAAACATCATAATACTTTTTATTTGTTTTGTCAAAAGACGAATGCTATTAAATTGAGCCATCAAATTGATAAAAGGTTTATTCAAATTGATGTTTTGATTAATGAATTTGATATTTTGAATTAACATTTTGCTATTATTATTAAAATTTAATTTTTTTGAAAA
>CALWAA010000117.1 GCA_944372725.1 uncultured Bacilli bacterium
GCTAAAGAAATAATAGATAGTTTACCTAGTGTTGATACTTTTGTTAGTGGTATTGGTACAGGAGGAACTTTAATTGGTGTTGCTAAACGATTAAAAGAGTATCATTCTGATATTAAAATTTGGGCTTTGGAACCAGATAAAATGCCTCTTTTAAGTGGAAAAGAAATTATAGGAAATCATAAGATAGAGGGAATTGGAGATGATTTTATTCCTGCATTAGTTGATCAAAGTTTAATTGATCAAGTTGTTCTTATTAATGATGATGATGCTGTTAATATGAGTAGGTTACTTGCTAAAAAATTAGGTTTAGGTGTCGGTATTTCTTCGGGTGCTAATTTTCTAGCTAGTGTTTTATCAGGCGGTAAGTGTGTTGCAACGGTCTTTGCAGATGATTTTAAAAAATATTTATCTACAGATTTAGCTAAACAAATAGATGGCAATCCAAGGTTTTTATCTAATCAAATAGAATTAATTGGTATAGAAGTAGTAAATGGCAAATAGAAATATTTGCTTTTTCTTACATATGCAACGAAATAAATTTGTGTTAGAACTCGAGATAATAGAGGAGTTAGTTATGAGTAAGAAAAAAGAAATATCTTTGCATAGTGCCATTATAATTGGGATTTGTGCTGTTATATTAGAAATATTTTTATTAATATTCATTTTTCCTTGGTGGTGTTAATATGAAGACTGTTGACCTAAAAAGTTTTATCATTATTATGCTTGCCATTTTAATCATTATTCCAGTTATTTATCTTGTTTTTATTAGGCCCAATATTTATGCTTGTCCCACTAATTCTTCTTTGTGTGCATTAGCTTATGATTGTGTTTGTGAAGATCATATTTGTGAATGTAAATATCAAGATGAAAATGGAATAGAGCGAAATATTACTTGTAATAAAAATTAATAGTTATTTGTTTATAAAAAATGTTGAAAAGTTTTGCCTTGTGTGATATATTTATTTTATTCTTGTGTGAGGTGAATATGGAAGTTTTAGATGAAGAAAGAACAAAACTTGCAGTGATTCAACAACAATATCGAGATTTAATTAGTTATTACAATGAGAAAATAAAAAGCATAACAAAAGATTATAAGAATGATCCTTTTATGCAAGCAACCTTATTAGAGCAATGTACAAATAAATTACAGCTTTTAGAAAGAACTATCAATACCCCCTTCTTTGGACGTATTGATTTTTTGCATGATGAAGATAAAAAAGAAACAATTTGCTATATTGGCAAAGTTGGGGTATTAGATTATAATGGCAACCCTATTACTGTGGATTGGAGAGCACCAATTGCATCTTTATATTACGATTCTAATATTGGATATGCTAAGTATCTTGCTCCTGATGGGTTAATGACTGGTTATTTGAATTTAAAAAGACAGTTTGATATTGAAGATGGCAACTTAAAATCATTTCAAGATGTCAATACTGTGGCCAATGATGAATTATTAAAACCTTATTTAAGTACTAGTGCAGATAATAGGCTTAAAAATATTGTCGCAACGATTCAAAGTGAGCAAAATGCGATTATTCGTAAAAGTATTTATACCAATAATATTATTCAAGGTACTGCCGGTAGTGGTAAGACTAACAGTAGCATTACATCGTATTTCTTATTTGATTTATAATGAACAGAAAAATTTTAGAGAAATCAATTTATGGTGATTGGCCCTAATGCATATTTTATGGATTATATTTCGTCGGTATTACCAGATTTGGATGTACATTCCGTTAAGGAAACAACTTTCTTAAATATTGTAAATGATTATCTAGGTGAGAAAATAAAAATAGTTGATCAAAATGCGCGATTAGAAAATATTTTAAATCATGGTAAAGTTGATCCGAATATTCCATATAAATCTTCTTTAAAATATAAGAGGGCTTTGGATTTATTTATAAAAGAGTTGGAAGAAAACATGATTCATGGACCAATTGTAATAGATCATATAGTTCTTTTTAGGGAAGATGATATGTTGCGTTTTTTTGCCAAGAAAACTTTAGGAATTGCTGAAAGAATTAAAGAATTTATGAAGTATGCTAAAAAGAACTTGAAAGAAAGAGAAGATGCTATTAAAGATGCTTATTGGAGGCAGTTTCGAGATGAGTTTTTAAGCTTACCATTAGATAGTCCAAGAAGAGAAGAAATACTATTAAAGACGGAAAAATTCAATAAAGATTTTTCTCGAAATACTTTACAAGTATTAAATGATTATTTTTCTTATTTTAGTGTTAAAACTTTAGAATTTTATAAGCGTTTTATAGAAAATATTGGTCAATATATTTTAAATGATGAATGTGATTTACAAAGTTTAAAAATGGATACTTTAAATGCAATTCGTAAAAAGACTTTGGGTTATGAAGATTTGCCTGCTTTAATTTATCTTCATCTTAAATTAAATGGTTATAAAGGATATGATGAGTATATTCATGTTGTTTTAGATGAAGCTCAAGATTATGGCTTGTTTCATTTTCTAGTATTAAAAGAATTATTTAAAAATAGCACATTCTCTATTTTCGGAGATTTGGCTCAATCTATTTATTCTTACCAAAGTATTCATGATTGGGAGAGTGTTATTCATGAAGTGTTTGATGAGAAAACTAAGTTACTTAAGTTAGAGAAAAGCTATCGAACGACTTATGAAATTATGGCGTCAGCTAATCTAGTTTCGAAATGGTTTGGGTTTGGGGATGCTAAGGCAGTTTTAAGACATGGTAAGAATGTAGAAGTGGATCAAGTAGATGATAGCAAGATAGTAGAGTATATCGAAAAAAGAATTGATACTTTTTTTGGTGAAGGGTATAAGAGTATTGCTATTATTTGTAAAGATGAGGCTGAAGTAAAGAAAATTGCTAAAAGATTTATTGAAAATAATCTTGTTTATCATATTATTGGAGCTAAAAATACGAAATATGATGGGGGAATTTGTTTTGTGTCTAGTTATTTAGCGAAAGGGTTAGAATTTGATGCCGTTATTATTTATAATGTAGAACAATATGAATATGACAAGAGCATTGCATGAGCTTTATGTTACTTATCAGAGTGATGTTATCTATCCTTTAAGAGATTTAAAAAAACGTTGAATTAGAAACTAAATTCTCGTAGCCAATAGTAATTACAATTATGGAAGTAAATACACGTTTTTAATTGATAA
>CALWAA010000118.1 GCA_944372725.1 uncultured Bacilli bacterium
GGGAAATCTGCCCTTTTTTATTACTTTTCATTAAAAACTTGTTTTATTTTTACTTATTTAGAATGCAATAGCATAATTGAACATATAGAATCTATTATTAAAGAAAGTGGTCTTAGTGTAGAGAGTGATTTTCCTAATTTAATATTCATGAATTATCAAAGTTTAATTAATTTAAGTAGAGATGAATTAGCAGACTTACCAATTGATATTTTAGTATTAGATGAATTTCATCATATAGGAGCACCAGTATGGGGAGAAAGAGTAAATGAGTTAATTAAAACTCATCAAGAGATGGAAATATTAGGGATGAGTGCTTATACTATTCGAGATAGAGGAACGATTTATGAAAGAGATATGGCTAATCCAGATGGTGGTGAGTTATTTTCTGGAAAGATTGTCAGTAGATATGATATTCCTGATGCAATGCTAGATGGAGTATTACCAACTGTTGTTTATCGAAGTGCTTATACCAAACTCATGGGTACTTTAGAAGCGTTAGAAGAGAAAGTGAAAGCTCGAAAATGTTCTAAAGAAGAGAAAAAATTATATAATAAATTATTGAAAGATGCGAAAAGAAGAATCGAAAAAGCGTTAAGTTTACCTGATATGATAGAAAAGTTTGTAGGTAAAGAGGATAAGCTAATTTATTTTTGCCCTGTTGGAAGCAATATAGAAGAGATACAAGATGAAACCAAAAAATGGTTTTTAAGATATATTCCTGAAAGTGATATCGTGTTTTATAAAACAACAAGTGCAATGGGGGAATTAGGGAAGAAAAATAGAGAAGCTTTTTATCATGATAAAACTTTGGATGGACTTGATGCTACTCATAAATTAAGAGTTATGTTTTGTATTAATCAGTATAATGAAGGAGTACATGCCCCAAATGTAAATGGGGTTATTATGGGTAGAGAAACAAAATCAGATATCGTTTTTTTTGAACAACTAGGAAGAGCATTATCAGTAAGAGGTGATACCAAAGCTAAATTTTTAGAATATCAAAAATATTCAAGAGAAGAATTAATAGAGTTATGTCAAAGTAAAAATATTAGTGTTTACGAAGATATGACAAATGGGAGAATGGTTGAAAAATTAATTGCTCCATATGTTATTGATTTAACGAATAACATTGGTTTTATTAAAGAATTAGAAAATAATTTGCAAAATAAAGTGAAAGAAAGACAAGAAAAAGGTGATGGTAAAAGAAGAATATTAAATATACAAGATGTATCATTTGATATTGAAATAGTAAATGAAGAGATATTTGAGATACTAAGATATGTCAGTGATAGGCTTACAATGACATGGGAAGATTGGTATGAACTTGCTCAAAAATACTATAATTATCATGGAAATCTTAATGTGCCAGAAAGATATAAAACAACAAATGGATATGAATATGATGAAAACAGTTTAAATTTAGGAAAGTGGATTAGTCATCAAAGAACCTCTAAGAAAAATGGAATACTTGGTCAAGAGCGAGAAGAAAAATTACTGGCGATTGGAATGGTATTTGATGCTTTAGAAGTTCAATGGCAAGAAATGTATAATTTAGCCAAAAAATATTATGAATATCATGGCAATTTAAATGTTCCTGCTAATTTTAAAACTATCAATGGATATGAATATGATGAAAATGGTTTAAATTTAAGAATTTGGATTAGTACTCAAAGAGCATTTAAGAAACAAGGAACACTCAGTCAAGAACGAGAAGAAAAATTACTAACAATAGGAATGATTTTTGATGTTTTTGAAGTTCAGTGGCAAGAGATGTATGATTTAGCCAAAAAATATTATGAATATTATGGTAATTTAAATGTTCCTGCTAATTTTAAAACTATCAATGGATATGAATATAATGAGCAAGGGTTAAATTTAGGCAATTGGATTAGTATTCAAAGAAAGGTTAAAAGAAAAGAATCTTTAAGTCAGGAGCGAGAAGAAAAATTACTGGCAATAGGAATGATTTTTGATGTTAGAAATAATAAATCTTTAATTCAACAATTATGTCAAAATTATGAAATTGATAAAAAGAAAAATATAGCTATTTTAAATGGTATTCCTTATAGAGAAATGGTAGCTAAAATTAAATATTTAGAAGAAAGAGGGATGGTAATTACCAATCATGGCTATTTACATGAAATCTTTGATTTAAGTAATAAGGAATTACAAGAAAAATATGGTATTAGTCTAGAAGAGTTAATCAATACTTATTTGTTAGAAGAGAAAAGGGGTAAATAGATGTTTTTAGATAAATATGTCAATGACGTATACTATGAAATGATACTTGATGAGTATGATGAGGAATATTTATCAACATTAGATGAAAAACAATTTCGAAAGATTTATGATTTATTTCAAGAATATGGTTTTACTTATCTTGAAGATATTATATTAAGATATTTAGAAATATTTGAAGTGGATTATACTGAATTAAAAGAAAAGTTAGAAAATTTAAAACTAGAACTTGGTAATGATTTTGTCTATATTATTAGCAATCAACTTAGTTTATTAGATAGGATATTTGAATGATGTTCTTGCATCAGTTAAAGTTTTTTGGTATAATGTTTTTGCCTTAAAACTTTTTTATTTACAAGAATTTTTTGAAATGGAGTTGATTATTTTGAGTAAAATAAAAATTTTTAGTCTGGGTGGACTAGATGAAAATGGCAAAAATATGTATGTTATGGAAATAGATAAAGATATTTTTATTTTTGATTGCGGACTTAAATATGCTAGTGGAAATATGCTTGGAATTGATTATATTATCCCTGATTACTCTTATTTGGTTAAAAATAAAAAAAGAATTAAAGGTTTATTTATTACGCATGGACATTTAGAAAATATGGGTGGTACTAGTGATTTACTATCACAAATACCTAATTTAAAAGTATATGCGACTAAATTTACAAAGTATGTACTTATGGAAAATGGGGTAAGTGCTAATAACATTGTCGAGATTAAAGCTCATAAAAAGATGAATTTTGGTCATGTTAGTATATTTCCAATTAGTGTGTCTCATAGTGCACCGGATGCAGTGATGTATGTTATTAATACCAAAGATGGAGCGATTTGTTATACTGGTGATTTTATATTTGACCCATCGATGATGGGAGCTTATGATATGGATTTAGGTAAAATTGCTT
>CALWAA010000119.1 GCA_944372725.1 uncultured Bacilli bacterium
TATATGAACTTGATATTATTGATAGTGAAATGGATAGTCAATATAGTATTTATATGAATAATTTAATTAATACTTATTCTAATACAACTGAATAAGAGTAATTTTAGGAAAGGAGCAAAAATTCTGGCTCCTTTTTATTTTGAAATGATTTTGATTATGATATTACTTTTCTTTATTTCTAATTGACAATATGCTCCTAGAGGAAGCGTAAACATGGGATTAGTATGTCCAAAATCAGCACCATATACAATGGGGATATCTTTTAATTTAGATTTGTTTCTAATTAAAGCTTTTAATTTATCAAGATTCATATTACTACATAGTTGGAACCGCCCAAAAACAATTCCTTTTATGTTACAATTAGATAGTTGTAATAAAGATTCTAAATTTCTATCAAACTCCAATAAAAATACATCATTTCCATAATCATCCGCATCATCTTCTAAAAATAAAATACTATTATTTAAATCAGGCATATACTCTGTACCTTGTAATAAATTTAAAGTACATAAATTTCCCCCTATTATTTTACCAATTGCTTTTCCCTCTTGAATTGGTATCATACCATTATTTTTTATCGTAACTTCTTTTATTTTGCCATTTATTTTTTGATAATCATATATTTCTTTAGAAGAAGTGATAAAAAAATCTTTCTTTTCTAATATTTTTTCAAAATACTTTAAAGTATATTCATTAGCAGAGCTAAAGCCATCTAACATTGGTCCATAATAGGTAGTTAAAGTTGTTTTTTTCATAATGGCTATTAATAAAGCTGTAATATCAGAATAACCAATTAATATTTTAGGATTTTGTTGAACCTTTTTATAATCAATATAGGGAAGAATTTGATTTACATTATACCCTCCATTAGCACATAATATTATTTCCACATTTTTATCTAAAAAAGCATCCATTAAATCAGCTACTCTATTTTCGATACTAGAACAGCCAAAATAATTATCTTTTTGAAATACATATTTTCCTATTGTTAATGTATAACCTAAACTTTTAAAATATTTTTCAGCTTTTACTATTTTTGCTTTATCTTTTAAAGATAAACTTAGGGATGGAGCTATTAATCTAACTTCTTTCATATTTCATCTCTTTTCTAAATAGTTTTAATTGTTTTTCAGTTGTATTTATAATTTGTTGAGCTCTTCTTAAATTACTCATTTTTATGGCATTTAATATTTGTTTTATATTTTGATTAGAAAATAAACAGCCACAAGTATCTAAAATATAAAAAACTAGTCTATCATTTAATGAGATATATTCACTAATTAAAGTAAATAAATCTTTTTTAAAATCAGAAAGATAACCATGATATTGAAGCAATGATTTTTTTATCAAACTAATTATATTCATTTTCAAGTATAATTCTTCCAAATAATTTTTAGAACTATCAACATTATAACTTTCAACAATACTTCTATCTAATTTTTGGTATCTTTCTTGAAATTCTAAATCAGCAGCAAATTTTTCTAAATTTTCATCACTAAAAAGATAATCTAATTTAGCCTTTAATGTTTCTTTCCATTTATCTGTTTGTTTTGTATTTTTTTCATCTTTTATTACCTCTTTTTTAGAAAATAAATGAACAATGCTTTCTTCTTCTAATTGTAATTCTGGTTTTATTTCTTTTTTCTTTAAAGAAGCAATAGCATTTTTTATCTTACCTAGAAATATCTCACTGGTAATAGCATTCTTATTTTTTAATTTATTATAGGTATTTACTAGCTCTACTAATAAAGTGACATCTGCTTCTTCTACTTCTTTCGTAATCTCTAAACATAACCCATCAACAAATAAATAAATTTCTCCCATGGAAATAATTTTATCTTCCTCTATTAAGAAGAAACTATTAGGTTTACAAGCAAAAAAGAGGCATTTTTTACTATCTGGTTTTAAGTGATTTTCAATAAATCCCATGTTTTTTTGAACTGTAGCATCATTAGGGCAAAAATCAGTTTCCATGGTAACAGGATTAATGCTTAAAGAAGGGAGATTTAAAGGATAATTAAATGGCTCTTTTCCATAATAATAACTATCATATACACCACCATATATTCTTTCTGCCGACATTACACTTCCTGAACAAATGGAAGAAACTAATATATTTTTATTACTGATTAATTCATTTAGTTGCATTCCTTTTTCTTCTAAAGCATAAATGGTACTAGCAAATTTCCTATCTGCCCCAATTCCTAAAAATAATAAATCACATTGTTCTAAACTTGATAGAGCATCACTTATATTATCTATATCTACTACAGTTAAATTGCTTTTATTTAAAGATTCATATCCTAAAGTATTTAGATAATAATTATAAGCACTGATATATAGTTTTGCTCTACTAATATTTTCTTCTTTCGTATATCCACCTATATAAACTATTTTTATCTCATTTGAGTTACCTTTTACTTTTAATAATTCTCCTAAAATAGATACATATTTTCTTAAAAATAGATTATTCACAAAATCTTTATTTACTCTCGGATTTCCGCCACTAGTAATAATCATGGGATAGCTTGCCGCTATCATAATATTTCTTTTCATAATTAACATCCTTCTTTCTTATTTTATTTTTTTAGTGATGCTAATTACCTAAAAAGAAAAACTATACAGTTTTACCTGTATAGTTCATTTTATTCATACAGGCAACAAGCACCACAAATAGCACTTGCGCCTACGATTATTTAATGTCGTATTAACAAGTGCAGACTATTATGATGATGTTGTCTTAAAATATTATTTTGTATTAACATAATAATCCCTCTCCTTTAAAAATTACTTAGATTTTACCATACTCATTTTACCATGTCAATAATTTAAATTTATTTTATATATTCATCAATATCAATATTATTATATCCTTTTGAATATAAATAAGCTTTTATCTTCATCTTAGTTGTATATAAATCATATTTATTGATGTATTTATTATATAATTTATTAGTTATTTTAGCTATTTCTTCTTCGTTATCTTTTATTTCTAAAGTATTTAAATAACTAGCAATATCTTCTTTATGAAAGCCTTTATTGATTAAATCAAGGGTTATTTTTTTGATAAATTCACTTGCACTCTTTTTATTTACCTTTAATTTCTTATCAATGTATTTCTTTATTTTTTC
>CALWAA010000120.1 GCA_944372725.1 uncultured Bacilli bacterium
AACTTGACAAAATAAAACCTAGGTATTATCTAGGCAAAATCACATTTCTAAAAAAGTGTAACTGTCAAACTTCGGAGGAAATATAACTGATTTAAAGATTATTAAAAAAGAAAAAAAGCTAGTAAGAACACTAACAAAGAAATAAACTATCCAAAATTACTTTTTTGTGCTATACTTATATTACAAAATAGAGGTGTAAAATGAAGAAGTTAAAAAAGAAAAATTTAATAATATTAATGGTAATAGGCATTTTGCTAATTGGCGGAGTAACAGCTAGCGTTCTATTTTTGACGAAAGATAATAGCAAGACAAATAATAGCCATAATAATAAGGAAGAACCAAAAAAGGAAGAAGAACCAACTGTGCAAATAGTAGATTTAAATAGCACATCTAGACCATATGCTGTTATGATTAATAATTTAGGCGCAGCAAGACCATATCATACCGGCCTTCAAGATGCTTACTTAGTTTATGAAATTGTTGTCGAAGGCGGAATTACAAGATACCTAGCTTTATTTAAAGACAAAACCAATGAAGTTGTAGGAAATGTTCGTAGTGCTAGACATTACTATATTGATTATGTCCTAGAAAATGATGCTTACTATGTTCATTGGGGCTGGTCTCCTCAAGCACAGAGCGATATATCAAGTTTAGATATTGATAATTTAAATGGTCTAACATATGGTTCCCCTTACTTTTTTAGACAAAATATTAGTGGTGTAAATACAGAACATAAAGCTTTCACCAATTTGAGTGAACTAGCTAATTTAGTAGATAGACTAGGATACCGTAAGGAAACAAATAAAGATTTATTATTAAATTACAGTGCTACTTCTGTAGAATTACCAAGTGATGCCACGGATGCTACTGAAATCGATATTAAATATTCTGGAAGCTCTACAACCAATTATGTATATGATAGTGATGCCAAAGTATACAAACAATTTGTCAATGATAAAGAGCACACTGATTATGAAACCAAAAAACAATATACTGTAAAAAATATAATTGTTTATCAAGTAGGAAATACCACTATTGCTGGCGATAATAAAGGTCGACAAGATTTAGATAATATTGGCACAGGTGAAGGATATTTTATTACCGAAGGAAAAACTATACCGATTACTTGGGAAAAAGATTCACGTTCTAGCCAAACAGTATATCGGGATAAGTCTGGTGAAGAAATAACGGTAAATGACGGAAATACTTGGATTCATATTGTACCAAAAAGTGGAAAGATAAGTATTTCTTAAAATTGAGCATAAAATTAAATTAGGAGGTTAAAAGTGGATACATTAATTGAATTTTTATTAAACAACTATATCTGGTTTTTAGTAATTTCCTTAATTTTAATTTTTGCTTTAATTGGTTATTTAGTAGATGCAAATAGCAATAAAGATAAAGACAAGACAAAAGTAAAACCAATTGCACCCATAAAAGAAGATAAAAAAATAACTGTTCATCCATCCGTAGAAGTTTATACAAATGATGAGTTTGATGACCCTTTAATTAATGACAAGAATGCGTAAGTGCATTCTTTTTAACTTAAATAAAAACTTTGTATATTGTTCTTTAAATAATCTAAAATGTTAACCAAATCATCATACCAATCATCTAATAATTTTAAATGTTTTGGATACTTGAAAAAAAACTTAGAATCATAAACGAAATCTTTAAAATATTAAAGTGTATGAATAGTAAATGCTAGTTCATATTCTTCTTCCTCATTTAAAGAAGTTTGTAAAAAAGCAAGGGCTCTAATATCAATGGAAAGAAGTAAAGAATCGTAAACAAGTCTATAAGGAACATAAGCCAAAATTTTAAAAATCTTTGTATAATAAAAACAAGAAGCAGGATTTTCCATACATTTATTTTGATATGCTTTAGCAATATCAAGTATAGAAGCATAATTAGCTACACCTAGAATGGAATACAAATTTTTCATAATAACTCCCCAAATTTAAGCACTATTATAATAGAAATGTTTTTTGATGTAAATACCATTTTTGTTTATTTACTTTTTGATGGATTTTAGCTATAATATTAATCGGAGGTAATATATTATGGAATTAAAAGGTTCAAGAACAGAAGCTAACTTAATGGCTGCTTTTGCTGGTGAATCACAAGCAAGAAATAAATATACTTACTATGCATCACAAGCAAAGAAAGATGGATATGAACAAATCGCAGCTATTTTTGAAGAAACTGCTAACAATGAGCGTGAACATGCAAAAATGTGGTTCAAAGAATTACATGGAGGTAAAATCCCAGATACATTAACAAACTTACATGATGCTGCTGAAGGCGAAAATTATGAATGGACAGAAATGTACAAAGAATTCGCTGAAGTAGCTCGTGAAGAAGGATTTGACCGTATTGCAAATTTATTTGAAGGTGTAGCAGCTATAGAAAAACACCATGAAGAAAGATACTTAAAATTAGTTGGTAATATTGATGACCATCTAGTATTTGAACGTGGTGAAGAAGTTGTATGGATTTGCCGCAACTGTGGACATATTTATGTAGGAAAAGAAGCTCCAAAAGTTTGTCCAGTTTGTGCACATCCTCAAAGCTTTATGGAACTTAAAGCAGAGAACTATTAATTTAGTTCTTTTTTTAATTTATAAGTTGTAATAAATATATCTTTATTCGTTGTATATTCAAGGATATATTTATCTTTCTTTTTTACTATTAATAAACCAATAGTTTTATTATGATGATTCTTTTTTAAATGTTTATCTACTAAATGAGTATAAAACTCCAATTGACCAATATCTTTAGGTAGCGCCTCTCTAGTTTTTAATTCAACAACTATAAATGCATTTAACTCATAATTAAAAAATAATAAATCAATTTTAAATGTATGATTATCTTCTTTTATTTTATATTCATGGCCAATTAAAGCAAATCCAATACCTAATTCTAAAAAT
>CALWAA010000121.1 GCA_944372725.1 uncultured Bacilli bacterium
AGTCGTTTAATACCTGTATTTTTAAATGCTAATTCTACTTTTCTTACTAACTCATCAATTGCTACATCTTGAAAAGACTTAGCTAAATCAGCTTTTCGAATATCATTACCTCTTTGTGTTTCATTATGAACTAAATTAATAACCGCACTCTTAAGTCCACTATAGCTAAAGTTATAAGTATCATCCATAACTGGATGAGGTAAATCATAAGTGTGTTCCCCCTCTTTAGCTAGCTTTTCAATATTTGGCCCACCTGGATAAGGAAGACCTACTACTCTTGCTACTTTATCAAATGCTTCACCAATTGCATCATCCATAGTTTCGCCAAGACGCTTAAACTTATAATCATCTTCCATCACTAAAAGTTCAGTATGTCCGCCACTAACAACTAAAGCAAGTAATGGAAATTCCATTTTATTTTCCAAATTATTCGCATAAATATGCCCAATTAAATGATTCACAGCAATTAAAGGTTTTTGATACATATAAGAAAGAATTTTAGCAGCTTCCACTCCTACCATTAAAGAACCGGCAAGTCCTGGTGCATAAGTAACTGCAATTGCATCCATATCTTCAATTTTCATATTAGCTTTTTCTAAACAATCTTCTAACACGAAAGTAATTGCTTCTGTATGCATACGACTAGCTATTTCTGGAACAACACCACCATATTTAGCATGGGTATCCATTTGTGTTGTGATAGATAGTGATATCACTTCACTTCCATTTTTAACAACAGCCATACTAGTTTCATCACAACTAGATTCAATTGCAAGTATATAAGTATCCATATCATCACCACTTTCTTTTAACAAAATTATAATTTATTTTATATCTAATTTTTTTGTTTCCTCTTTTTCAATTTGCCGAATAGATTTTTCGGGCGTTGGTAATTTTTCAGGAGTAGTTCCACCAACCCTAATAATTGTTTGTCTTATTGCTTGACCAACCATATGATGAGTATTACAGGCATTTTTCTCACCTTTTATATCATTATTTTTTAAAACTTCATCTGTTTGAGTAATACGAAATAAATTTGCCGCTAATTCTGTACTACCCATATAATCTAAAATTTCTTGATTATTTGAATCAATGCCTTTCCTTTTAGCAATATCTTTCGCCGTTTCACCTCCATATAAACCCATATAACCATAGTCATTAAATTTCCCATAATTCTTCACACCGACATTTTTAGCTGTATCAAACAAAATCTTATTTTTGTTTTTAATATTGATTCTAGTATATAGACGTTTTTCATCTTCAGATAATTTATTATATTCCTCTTCTGTTATTTCCATCTTTCTAGTTTGAACAGCAAAATAAGTTTGACCTAAAGCAACAGATTGATGTCTTGCAGGATTAGCATTTTGAACAATTAAATAACAAGCATAACGAGATAACTTGTAATCAATTACTTCTTTACTTGCCCCCTTTGGCATTGCAATCGTTTTCCCCTTAACGGGAAAATGTTCTTCTACATTCATTCCACTTAAATTACAACTTATTTTTGCCTTATTAATAACCTTAGCAAAATGTTCCCATTTAGAATATTCCAAAGCAATCATCAATTCTCTAGCTTCCCAATATTCATTTCCAACTTCATCAATGTGCTTAATATCTTCAAATGTTTTTTCTTTATAAATTTCTAATTCTTTCTTCATTGTCAACCATTCCCCTCTACATATACGATTTTGGCGTTTACACCAAAATCGACTAATTACTCACTTTCTCTTGCCATCAAATAAGCATCATCACCATTAGCATAATACTTCTTCCTTACATTGACTACTTCAAAGCCAAATTTATCATATAAGTGAATCGCTGCTGTATTATTTGCTCTTACTTCTAAAGTAATAAGCTTCAAGTTTTCATCTAATTCACTAATCAAATAATCAATTAAATTCGTAGCAATTTTTCTCTTCCTATATTCCGGGTCAACAATTAAAGACAAAATATCACAAGTTTCTACTAAATCTGTAGCAATAATAAAGCCAACAATCATATCATCTATTTCATAAACATAAATTTTCGAATACTTATCTTCCAACATTTCATTAATAGAATAAACTTTAGCAAAGTTTTCTTCAAGTAAACTACCCAGTTCATTAATTCTAGGGATATCTAATACATTTGGTTCTCTAATCATTTGTCCACCTCAATTTTCTTAACATAAATAGGTTTAACTATATGAGGTTCAATATCTTTTTTGTCTTTCAAATAATCATAAACCATATCTAAATTAATCACATCATCAATAATAATATTTTCCTTAAAATCATCTAACTCTTTATTATTTAAATAAAAGTAATCACCCATTAATTCATGGCTTTTATTAAATTTTCCAATAAAAGCACCATTCTTATCTTTAATTCCAATCACACAATCTTCGTCATACTTTAATGCCACTGCTTGCAAAGAAGAAATTACTTTAATTGGAATATGCTCACAATAACTAATAAGTTTTGCTACTACAACACCTATTCGCACTCCTGTAAACGAACCAGGTCCATTCACTACTATTATACCACTTAAATCATGAATTGTAAGACTATTTCTTTCCAATAATTCTTTTAAAGAATTAACAAAATATTCCGAATGTCTCCCATCATTTTTTAATATTTCATCAAAAACTAATTCATTTTGAAACAATGCTACATGTAATATTTCAAAATGAGTATCAATAAATAATGTATACATAAAACCCTCCTTTAGAGATAAAAATCCCACCATTATAAGTGAGATTATAAAACTGCATTACATAATTCTTCGTATTTCTCTCCATGAGGAACAAACACGAGTATTCTTGTATTTTCATCTATAATTTTAAAATTAATATCGAGTCTTTCACTAGGAAGCCTATCCTCAATTAATTCTGCCCACTCTATCATACAAATTCCCTCACG
>CALWAA010000122.1 GCA_944372725.1 uncultured Bacilli bacterium
CAAGATAAATACTATCAAAGACTAATAGATAATGGTTTTGACCTAGAAAGAGGCATTAAAAATAGTGATAACGAGCATATTTCAATTAAAGAATTTAAGAAAATTACAAATAAGTTAGATAACAGGTTAGAAAAACAAAATTATCTTATGACTAGAGATTATGAAAATTTAGAAGAAAAATTAAAAACTTCTAAACCTACAATTAGTGGTAAAGAAGTTAAAATAGATAAAGATACTTACGATACATTAAATCAGTTTATGAATACATCAAAAAGAGTAATTAAAGATATTCCTAGAAATCAAGCATTATTTAAAGAACTTACTTATTATACAAAAAGTTATAAAGATTTAGAAAACGAAAAAAGAAATATTCAAGTTGAAGTTAGAAAACTAGAATATCAAAATGAAAAACTACAAGAAGAAAATAATCGACTTCATAACTTAATTCATAATATTTTACGAACACTAAAACAATTCTTTCATAGATTATTAAAAATTGGAACTGAAAAAGATAAAGATGATGTTGTATTAGAAATAAAAGAATACCATGGCCAAGATTTATATGATAATTTTGATTTACATGATATAGCAAATGATACTTCTAAAGAACAAGAAATAAATGATTATTTATATTCTAATGAGTTTGATTATGACGACAAAGATATTGACATATAGAAAAAATCGAGCAAATTTTAAATGCTCGATTTTAAAGACTATAATTCCATTATAGTAACCCACTACGCTATTGGCAAAGCCAATAACGGTGTGAAAAAGGGAATTTCCCTTTTTAAACCCTTTTAAGCATAATTTTAGCAAGGCATAAAGCCAAGCAAAATTATGTTTTTATTTTCAAAACTTCGTAATGAAAATAAAAGAGAAAGCCTATCGCCAATTTCATTGAAACTTCGTTTCAACAAAACTTGCTACGACTTTTATTTTCTCTTTAATACTTTCGCTTGTCCTAAATCATTTTGAGAATTTATTTCAGTTAATGTATTATCTAATGTAATCAATATTGCTTCAAGTGGGACACCACTTTTATACAAAGAAACAACTAAATTAGATAATTCATTTAATTTGTTTTTAATAGTAGTTACATTATCATTTTCTTTATTATTAAGAATATCATTAAAATCTATAAAATCTTTTTGGTTTTCAATTTGAACTCTGTTACAGAAAAATAATGTTCCTTGCCCAACTAACATTCCTATTTCAAAACCCGTGTTTTCTAATTTGACTTTATAAAAATTTCCAAAATTACAATCTGTTGGATATATATAATTTTTACTTGCATATCTCTCTATTCCGTGATACATTAAGTGTAAATTATTCACTTGTTCTAAATCTTCTTTAGATATTTTTTCAGGAAAATATAGCCAATCATCATCAGAGAAATTTGAATGTTCTACGGTAAAACTATCAAGCCATTTTATATAATCAGTATTAGATAACATTTCTTGTATTTTAATGTTTTTAGCATTTTCCTTTGCAAAATATTCTTCCGCCCATTTTTTAATTTTTTCTTGTCCTTCTGGCGTATTCATTTCTTTTAATATTCTTTCAGCACCATTCATATTAAAATCCTCCTTTTTTAGTAAAACTATTATAACATGAATTTTATAACTTTTTTCATTTTTTTGATACATTTTATTAAAAATGTAGTATAATTTAGATAGTTAGTAGTTATTACTACCTATAAATTTATGCCTAGTGGTTGTTATACTTCCACCAAAAGGGCACCATTTTTATTTTATAAAAAATTAATAAAAAGTAATCAGAAATGGTTACTTTTTTCTTTTTAATAAGCTTTTATTTTCTTTATATGTTTTACTACTTATTAATTCATTATTAATAAAACCTTGAATTGTAACGAAACTCGCATCAGTTACAACTACTTCATAAATACTACCACTTTCTAATCTAATGCTTTTATCATCGGGACTATCTATATAATATTTTATTAAATCATCTGTATAATCTTGTTTAAAAGTATTACCATCAGTAATAAGTTTTGTGCTTAACTATTACCTTTATATATTCCATTATAAATATAATAAGTGTTATTGGGATTATCATAAATTATTTGAGTGCTCATTTATATTCCCCCTTGAATATAAATATATGTAAATATTATACATTTATTATATCATAGGTTTGATGTAATTTAGTAAAATTTCCTATAAACCCATAGATTTTACTTCAATATTTTGATACAATAGTTAGTAGGGTGGTGGTGAATATGGAAAACATCAATAAACAAAGAAAAGAATATTTATCTTGGGATGAATACTTTATGGGAGTTGCTAAATTATCTGCACTAAGAAGTAAAGATCCATCAACTCAAGTTGGAGCTTGTATAGTTGGTGATGATAACCGTATTTTATCAATTGGTTATAATGGTACTCCGAATGGATTTTCGGATAGTGATTTTCCATGGGATAGAGAAGGAGATGCTCTAAATACTAAATATTTTTATGTTTGCCATGCGGAATTAAATGCTATATTAAATTTCCGGGGTAACCGAAGAGATTTAGAAGGAGCCCGCATTTATGTAGCGCTATTTCCATGTAATGAATGTGCTAAAGCAATTATTCAATGTGGTATTAAAGAAGTAGTTTATTTAAGTGATAAATATAATGGTACTGAAGGTAATATTGCCTCAAAAAGATTATTTGATAAATGTGGGGTAACCTACAGAATGGTTGATGCTAAAAATAAAGAAATAACTTTGAATTTAGAAGAGTAGTGATTATATGGGGAAGAGTAAAAATGATAAATTATTAGAATACTTGATGCCAGATGATATAGATGAAGTAATACTGCCAATGTTAAAGGCCGAAAAAGCCAAGAAAAAAATGTATCAAAAAAGAATAGTTGAAAAAAAACTATCTTTGATGAA
>CALWAA010000123.1 GCA_944372725.1 uncultured Bacilli bacterium
ATAGAAATTGAAAAAGGAAAGCGAATTTTATTCCACCTGATGAATAAGTGTTCATAGGTAAAAAGCCATAATAGTTTAATATTAATGCGTTTTTTAAGGTGGAATATGATTATTCTACCTTTTTAGAATTTTTGGAGGTGCGTTTATATAGCAAGTGTGAATAAAGAGTTACCAATTAATGAGCAAATCAAAGTAGAAGAACTAATGGTAATTGGTCCGAATGGGGAACAAATGGGAGTAAAAAAAATAGAGGATGCTCTAACTTTATCAAAATATGCAGGCTTAGACTTAGTTTTAATGAATGATAATGGTAAAATGGCAGTTGGAAAGATTATGGATTACAATAAATACCGTTATGAACGTCAGAAAAAACTAAAAGAACAACAAAAGAAACAAAGAGAAACAAATAAGGAATTAAAAGAATATCGTTTATCAACAACAATTGATGTTCATGATTTTGAAACAAGAGTTAGAAACGCTAAGGAATATTTGATAAAGGGACATCGTATTAAAGCTTTTATTCGTTTCAAAGGCCGTCAAATGGCTAGACCAGAATTAGGCGAAGAAGTATTACTAAGATTTGCAGAAAGTTTAAGTGAAGTTTCAATGATTGAGGCGAAACCTAAATTAGATGGTAGACAAATGTTTATGCTATTAGCACCAAAAAAATAGTAGGAGGATTATTTATGGCAAAGTGCAAACAAAAAACACATAAAGCAAGTAGTAAAGTTTTAACAAAAAAGAAAAATGGTACTTTAACTTACAAGAAATCAAATGGAAATCATAAGACAAACAAAGATTCAGCAAAGCAAGTACGTCAAAGAAGAAATAAAGGCATACTAGGAAAAGGAGAAGCTAGCAGATTAAAATCTGTTATCTAAGGAGGTTAAAAAATGACAAGAGTTAAAGGTGGAAGTGTTTCCAAAACAAGAAGAAGAAAAGTATTAAAAGAAGCAAAAGGATATTTTGGAAGCAAACATAGATTATATAAAACAGCACAAGAGCAAGTTTTCCATAGTGGCGTTTATGCTTTCAGAGATAGAAAGCAAAATAAACGTAATTTTAGAAAATTATGGATTACTAGAATTAATGCTGCTTGTCGTGAAAATGAAATTAGTTATTCAAAATTTATGAATGGCTTATCAAAAGCTGGTATTGAAATTAATCGTAAAATGTTAAGTGAAATGGCAATTGATAATCCAGCTGCATTTACTGAACTAGTTAAGATTTCCAAAGATGCTTTAGATGGTAAAGTACCTGCTAAAGCAAAAAGAGCAGAAGAACCAAAACAAGAAGTTAAAGCTGAAGTAAAAGAAGAAAAGAAAGCAGAAAAAACAGAAGCTAAAGATTATAGTAAAATGACTTTAGCAGAACTTAAAGCTATAGCTAAAGAACAAGGTGTTAAAGGCTATAGTACAATGAAAAAAGATGAATTATTAAGTAACTTAAAATAGAACTAGATGATTAGTTCTATTTTTAATTTAAGTAAAATCATTTTAATGATTACTATAATTTATTAAATTGTTGAATAAACCGCACCAGCCATTCATCAACTAAGAAAACTGAATGTAATTCAACACATTCCTGAGTAGAATGAGCATTTAGTATCTTTGGAGAAATAATAGCTACTTGTAAGCCAGGCTTTTTTTCTTGAAAGAATCCTACCTCGGTAGTAATATGAGCTAAAGTAATGTTTGGCTTATTTGGGTATGGACAAGTATCATATAGAATATGGATTAAATTTGAATTAGTATCAGAATAGAATCCCGGTTGGAATCCTTCTTGAGTAAGTTCAAAAGAGAATTTATGAGCGTATTCTTCCAAGTCTTTTAATAATTTTAAAGCTTCCTCTTTTCTTGAACTGCGTAAACCTAACTCTAAATAACAATCTTTAATTACACCTAGATTTAAAGAAGTAGTAACAGCACCATTTAAAGTATAATTAATTGCTTTACTTGGGAAATTTATTAAAAAATCTAAGAATTTATCAGTATTAGAAAAGCCCATAGAATCATTTTCTATTCTTTGATAATTAATTTTAAGGCCAGGATACAAAGATTGATATTTGTTTAAAAAAGTTGACACAAGCAAATCTAAATTATTAAGATTAGTACTAATAGTTGCTTTTGCTTGAGAGGGAAATACATTATTTTTAGTACCAGAAGAAATAGAAATTAAATCGCCATTCAACATCTTTAAAAACTCCGCTATTAACAAAATAGCATTTCCACGCTTTTTATTAATATCATATCCAGAATGACCTCCCATTAATCCATTTAAATGAATTGCATAAGTATATTTTTTATTAGACTTTTCTTTTTTGAAAAAAGAAGATTTCAACACTAAATCATAATAAGCAGCAGATTCTGTTAAAATTGTGTTTTCATCAAATCCATCTAAATTGAGCAAATAATTTCCTTTTAAAAGGTTTATATCAAAATTTATTGCTCCAGTCATGCTTGTTTCTTCACTGGTAGTAAATATAGCTTCAATATTACAAGGAAGACTACTATCTAAAATATTAAGAATTTGAGCAACACCAATCCCATTATCTGCACCAAGAGTTGTATGATTAGCATATAAATATCCATCTTTTTCAAGTACTTCAATAGGTTTTATCTTAAAATTAAATTGAGAATTTTCACTTACACAAACCATATCGGTATGTGCTTGTAAAATAAGACAAGGAAGATTTTTATTTTCTTTTTTTATTAAGTTGTGTTAAACTTTATGACTGATAATCCAAAAAGTGTGATATAATGGTTATGCCAAACAAAAATGTAGAAAGGAGTATCCTTAATCAGCTAGTCTATCTACATTTTTGTTTGGCGATGAAAATTCTGATTTGGACT
>CALWAA010000124.1 GCA_944372725.1 uncultured Bacilli bacterium
ATTTTATTTTTGTCAAACATTTTCCCTTTTTTTGTGTCTAATTTGAATAAAAATTGTAAATATTCTCTTAATTAGTTTAGGTGATAGCATGAAAAAGATTATTATAGTTTTATTTTTAATTAGTTTAGGTTTTATTTTTCTGGGTGAAGATGAAGAAATATTAATACCGGGTGAAGCCATAAGATTTCGGGTGATTGCGAATAGTAATACTTTGGAAGACCAAACAGAAAAACTTGCGATTAAGGAACAAGTTGAGGAAGAAATTTATAAACTTATTAATGGGGCGGGAAATGTTAAGGATGTTCGAAATATTATAGAAAATAATATGGATACAATTCATGATATTGTAAATAGTTACGGGGTTTCTTATCAAATTAGTTATGGAAATAATTATTTTCCCAGTAAAACTTATAAGGGCGTTCTTTATCCAGCAGGAAATTATGAATCTTTAGTGATTACATTAGGTAAGGGTGCCGGTAATAATTTTTGGTGTGTATTATTTCCACCTCTTTGTTTACTGGAAAACAGTAATGCTGATGTAAGCGATATTGATTATCAATTGTATGTTAAGAAATTATTAGATGAGTTCTAAAAATTTATGACCTCCAATAAAATTTGTTAGGAGGTTTTTTGTTTGAAGGAACTTATTAGTATTATTTTAATTGGAATTGCTCTTTCGATGGATACTTTTTCCTTATCTTTAGGAGTGGGAATGTTTAATGTTTCAAACAAGAAAGCTCTAAAGCTTGCGAGTATTGTGGGAATAATGCATTTTATAATGCCTTTTATAGGGATGATGGTAGGTAGTAAATTATTACAAATTTTTGAAATAAAATATGATATATTACTTGGGTTTATTCTTATTATAATTGCTTTACAAATGATTATTGATATTATAAGACATGAAGAAGAAAAGTTTAATTTATCCATAATTGGAATGTTTGTATTTGCTTTTGGAGTTAGTTTAGATAGCTTTTCTTTAGGAATGGGATTGAAAGCGATTACGGATAATATCTATATGGCTATGAGTGTATTTGCTATATGTAGTGCTTTTTTTACATTTATGGGGGTTGTAATTGGAAGATTTGCTAATAAATTACTTGGAATATATGCCAATATTTTGGGGGCTATTATTTTATTTGTCTTGGGTTTGATGCATTTAATATAAAAAAATCTTAAGTTTGTTTCCTAAGATTTTTTATTTTGTTTCGATACGGTTAAATAATATTTGAGGTTCGTTTAATTTTAAATTCTCTTCTAAAGTGCCAAAATTAACACTTTCATAACTTGTTGCTTTTGTATTTAGTTGCTCTAATATTTTACTAGCAGTATCAGGTATAAATGGGCTTAATAAAATGGCACAAATACGAATACTCTCTAATAAATTATATAATACTGTTGCTAATCTTTCTTTTTTACTTTCATCTTTCGCTAAAGTCCATGGTGTAGATTCATCAATGTATTTGTTACAGCTACGTAGGACTTCCATAATTTCTTCAATAGCTTCATTTACTTTTAAGCCATTCATTTTTTCTTCGACAATGTTTTTTAGATTATTTACTTTCCTTATTAGTTCATCATCAATTTCTTCATTCATATGAGGATTACTTGTAATACCATCAAAATATTTGTGTTCCATTGTGATTGTTCTATTTACTAGATTTCCTAAAGTATTAGCTAAATCACTATTTGTTCTAGAAATTAAAGCTTCTTCTGAGAAATTTCCATCACTACCAAATGGCACTTCTCTTAGAGCATAATATCTTACTGCATCAACACCATAAGCATTAATATATTCTCTTGGGTCTTTATAATTTCCTAAACTTTTAGAAATTTTGCCACCATCTATTTTTAACCAGCCATGGCCAAATACTTGTTTTGGTAAAGGTAGTCCTAGAGCCATTAACATACAAGGCCAAATAATAACATGGAATCTCACTATTTCTTTTCCTACTAAATGTAGGTCTGCTGGCCAATATTTCTTCATCAAAGTATCATCTTCAGGATATCCTAGCGATGTAATATAATTAGATAAAGCATCTACCCATACATAAACCACGTGTTTCGAATCAAAGTCAACAGGTATTCCCCAAGTAAAACTTGTTCTTGATACACATAAATCTTCTAATCCCGGATTAATAAAATTGTTTAACATTTCGTTTTTACGTGATAATGGTAAAATAAAATCTGGGTGTTCTTCATAATATTTTACTAATTTATCTTGATATTTGGATAATTTGAAAAAATAGGCCTCTTCACTTACTAATTTAACTTCTCTGCCACAATCAGGACATTTCCCATCAACTAATTGAGATTCAGTCCAGAAAGATTCACAAGGAATGCAGTATAATCCCTCATATGTTCCTTTGTAAATATCACCTTGTTCATATAATTTCTTAAATATTTTTTGAACACGTCTTACATGGTCTTCATCTGTGGTACGAATAAAATAATCATATGAAATATTGAGTGATTTCCATAAATCTTTTGCATCTTCAATTATTTTATCAACGTATTCTTTTGGAGTTACGCCTGCTTCTTTCGCTTTTTTCTCAATTTTTTCGCCATGTTCATCGGTACCTGTTTGAAAGTAAACATCATATCCTGTTAATTTTTTATATCTTGCTATCGCATCAGCGATAATTGTAGTATAACAATGCCCAATATGAAAATTGGCACTTGGATAATAAATTGGTGTTGTAATATAAAATTTTTCTTTCATCTTTTTTCCTCCTTTAAAACAAATAAAAAACCATAAACTAAGGACGAGTTTTACCCGCGGTACCACCTTAATTCATGATTTTATTCATGCTCTTTACTCAATAACGGCGAGTAACCGTTTAAACTC
>CALWAA010000125.1 GCA_944372725.1 uncultured Bacilli bacterium
TAATTTTTTTGATATGGCAGGAAATTATAATAAAACTGCCGAATTTTATCTATTGACTTTTACCAGATGTTCTTTTATGTTCTTTAAGATATTTAGTAATATCACTGGTTTTATTTCTTATTTTACCATTAATAATTAAATTTTCAATATCTTTTAAAATAATACCAATATTTTTAGAATAATCAATATCGAGAATTTTTGCAATATCACTTGCTTTTATATTTATTTCTTTTTTATCATGAATTGGTAATTCTTTATATATTTTATTAATTCTTTTTTTATCAATTCCTAGTATTTCTCCTGCTACTTGAGATAAATATAGGCCATAATTATATACTGTTTGTTTATTTATTTCTTCACTTCCTATTATTCTTCTAATAGCAATAATATTGTTCTTTTCTACTTTGGTAAATGGTAAATCATAGTTTATTTTGATTTGGGCATACATTCCCTCTAAATTTTTTACAGGAGTAATTTCTTCCCAATTACTGATTTCTAATAAGTTTAATATTCCTAAATCATTTAATAAATTTAGTCCTTTTTTTACATTTTTCGATAATAAAATTTTATCTAGTTCTTCTTTTATTCTTGTGTTCGATAAAGTTAGAACAAAATCTTTATTTTCTTTTATTTCTTTATAAAAGTTTGATTCTAAATTAAAATTTAAAATAGTTGCAATACGTACTCCTCTTAATATTCTTAAAGGGTCTTCTTTTATTTTTTCCTCTGGATTACCTATCATTCTTATTTTTAGGGCACTTAAATCATCTATTCCACCAACTAAATCAATAATTTCACCCTTAGAATTCATGCATATCGCATTAATTGTAAAATCTCTGCGTTGTAAGTCTAAAACTAAATTATTAATATAATTAAATTCGACCGGCTTTCTTCCTTTATATTTTATTTCTTCTCTATATGTAGTTATTTCTATGTGATATTCTTTTAATTTAAATTCAATACCACCTAAATTTTTAGATGAAGCATTCGGAAAAATGCTTAATAGTTCTTTGGGTGTTGCATTGGTACATATATCAATATCATAAGAAAATATACCGGCAAGTAAATCACGTACGTAGCCACCAACTACATAAGCTTCATATCCTTCATTTTCTATTTTTGTTAAGATGTTTTTAATTATTTTATTCAATCTTATCACCTATTTAATTTTATTTGTATTTTTAGAAATATATTTTTCTACTTCTTCAATGGTGTTATTAAAATTTTCAAAATCCACATTAAACCAAGTAATATCCATTTGATTTTTAAACCATGTATATTGTCTTTTGGCATAATGCCTTGAATTTTTTTTAATTAAATCTTTTGCTTCTTCTAGAGTTATCTCGCCATTAAAATACAGGAATAATTCTTTGTATCCTATTGCTGTTGATAAAGCTTTTGAATTTATTTTTTTATCATAAAAGTTTTTTACTTCTTCTATTAAACCTTCTTGGAACATTTCGTCTACTCGATTGTTAATTCGTTCATAAAGTATGTTTCTATCACAGGTAAGACCAATATAAATGACATCATATAAAGGTTTGGCAGCAGGAATATCAATACTTTCTTTATTTAAAAATCTAATTAGTCTTTTACGATTATTTTTATGAATTGTCATTTTAGCGTCTTTTTTTAAAGCTAGTTCATAAAGTTCATCATTTGATAATTCATCGTAAGTGTTAACTGTTTTTTCTTCCTCATTAAACTGGTAATCATATAGGGCTGCTTTTAAATAAAGACCAGACCCTCCTACAAAAATAATATTTCTATCTTTATATTTTTCTATTAGCTCTCTTGCATCTTTTTGATAATCATATACCGTATAATTAACATTTACATCTTTGATATCAAATAAATAATGTGAGATTCCCTCTTTTTCCTTTTCTTTTATTTTGGCAGTACCTATATCCATTCCAATATATACTTGCATCGCATCAGCATTGATAATCACGGCATTGTATTTTTTAGCTAGTTCTACACTTAGTTTTGTCTTTCCTACCCCTGTTGGTCCAACAATTGCTAAAATCATTTGTCATCCTTCTTTTCTTTTAATAAATCACGGATTTCTTCTAATAATAATACTTCTTCACTTTTCTTTGGTGTTTCTTTTTCTTCTTCTTTCTTTTTAATATGAGCTATTTTATTGATAAATTTAACGATGATAAAAATACAAATTGCAATAATTAGAAAGTCAATGACACTTTGGATAAAGGCGCCATATTCTATTTTTGTATCTCTAAATGTGATAGATAAATTAGAAAAATCTACTCCACCTAAAACTAAACCTAATATAGGTGTTAAGATATTGTTTACCAGACTGGTTACAATGGATGAAAAAGCTCCACCAATTATGACACCAACTGCTAAATCAATCACATTTCCTCTAGCAATAAATTTTTTAAATTCACTTATACTTTTTTTCATATTTATCCTGCTTTCTAATTATATTTTAACATATTTTAAACAGAACATAAGAATTAACTTACATTAATTCGCCTAACCTCACGGTTAGTTTTTTTCTGCTGTATTTTTCGTACATCACAGACTATTTTTCCGAAAGTCGCTCCCGTACTTGTTTTATATTTCTATTTTAATCTAATTGTTGTAACATTTCAATCCCTCATTTAGTATATTAATACTTGCATTGTAATCTCGCTCTATTTCTAAACCACATTTACTACAAAAATACTCTCTTATTCTTATGTCTTTCATTTCTTCATTCTTATTTCCACATCTACTACATATTTGTGACGATGGATAAAATGGATTTACTTGTATAAATGTTTTATTTAACCAGTTACATTTATATTTGAGTATTCTTATTATTTCACTAAATGTAGCAT
>CALWAA010000126.1 GCA_944372725.1 uncultured Bacilli bacterium
AAAATGTCCATTACTTTGAGAATTAAGATTTATTTTAGAAATTTAATTGTTAGGTTGCGGACAACGTCTGCCGTATGTTATAATAGTTTTACTGGAGTGATTTTATGAGTTTAAAAGCAGGTATCGTGGGACTTCCGAATGTTGGTAAGTCTACTTTATTTAATGCGATTACTAAGAAAAATATTTTGGCAGCGAATTATCCTTTTGCAACGATTGACCCAAATGTTGGAATGGTAACTGTTCCTGATGAGAGATTGCAATTTTTAGAAGATTTATATCTTCCTAAAAGTACAGTGCCTACTACTTTTGAATTTACTGATATTGCTGGATTAGTAAAAGGTGCTTCTAAAGGTGAGGGGTTAGGCAATAAATTTTTAAGTCATATTAGAGAAGTGGATGCAATTGTAGAGGTTGTACGATGTTTTGATGAAGCAAATATTACACATGTTGAAGGGAAAACTGACCCAATTCGAGATATTGAAATTATTAACGTCGAGCTTATTTTAGCTGATTTAGAAATTATCCTCAATCGATTAAATAAGATTATGAAGAAAGCGGAAACGACAAAAGATAAGGAAGCCGTTGCCGAAGTAGCAGTACTTACGAAAGCTAAAGAAAATTTGGAGAAAAATATTCCGCTTCGGTTAGTAGATTTTTCTGAAGAAGAAAAGATTCTCATGAAAAATTTTAGTTTTATTACTTTAAAACCACTTATTTATGTTGCTAATATTTTGGAAGATGATGTTGTATTAGGTGAGAATAACTATACTAAATTGGTAAGTGAATATGCTGAAAAAGAATGTGCTGGTGTTATTGTGATGTGCTGTAAAATGGAATCAGAATTATCAGAATTAAATGATGATGATAAGAAAGTTTTTTTACAAGAACTTGGTATTAATAGTAGTGGACTGGACCGATTAATATTTGCGACTTATTCACTACTTGGACTGGAAACATTCTTTACAGCTGGTTCTGATGAATGTCGGGCTTGGACGTTTAAAAGGGGGATGAATGCTAAAGCTTGTGCGGGTTTAATTCATTCTGATATTGAACGAGGTTTTATTAAAGCGGAAGTGATGAGTTTTGATGATTTATATCAGTATAAAAGTGAGTTAAAAGTAAAAGAAGCTGGTAAACTTCGACTTGAAGGTAAAGACTATTTGATGCAAGATGGAGATATTGTTTATTTTAGATTTAATGTTTAATAAATTCTTTTAGTTTATCATATGATTTAGTATGATGCTAAAAGAATTTTTTGTTGATGAAAATATTACGATTCCTTTTAAATTATTTGGAAAGACCCATTTGTTTTTGCTTGCTTTTGTTTTAGTGGGATTATTAATTATTTATGTTAATAGAAAAAGAATTTATCAACTCTCTAAAAATGTAAAAAGAAAAATAGTTGTAGTATTTGCTATTATTTTACTCGTTAATATGCTTACCTTATATATTTCATCTTTTTATTATCATATATTCGATTATAAAACAATGTTGCCATTTCATTTATGTTATCTGGCAAATTATTTTTATATTTTGGCAGTGTTATTAAAGAAAGAAGAGTGGTATTCCTATATTTATTTTTTGTCTTTTTTAGGGCCTGTTCCTGCGATTATTTTTTTTGATGTTCCAAGTTGTTGGGAATCTTTTAATTTTTATCTTTATGTGATTAGTCATCATTTGTTGGTACTTATGGGATTATTCACATTTTATTTGTATCCGAAAAAAGTTGATTTAAAACATTTAGTAAAATTATTTATTGTTTTGAATGTTCTTTATTTTTTGATGAAGATTTTTAATATTTGTTTTGATACCAATTATTTTTTTTCACAAGCAATTCCGCCATTTATTATAGAGTTACTTCCATTTTTAAAATATTTTCCGGTTGTTATTATTTTAGAGGTAATGGAAATAATAATTATGGGAGGGTTATATTTGTTTTTTAAAAAACAGGATGGTTTACTAAAAAGTTAACATATGTTATAATATAAATATAAGGAGAGATGATATGAATCAATTATTATCAAAAACATTTTTGTGGATGTTTGTAGGTTTATTTGTTACCTTTTTAACAGGTTACATTGTATCAATTAATGAAAATATGCTTTTATCTATTTTTGAAGGGCCATTATTTTGGATTATTATTATTTTAGAGTTTGCCCTTGTTATATTTTTTTCAGCAAGAGTTCATAAGATGAAGCCGATTACAGCGAAGATATGTTTCTTATTATATTCGTTTGTTAGTGGTTTAACTTTTTCAAGTGTATTTGTCGTATTTGAACTTGCTAGTGTGATGTATGTCTTCTTGATTGCGGCAGTTATTTTTGCCATATTTGGAGCGATAGGATATTTTACTAATGTTGATTTAAATAGGCTTGGAACGTTTTTATTAATGGGACTTTTTGCTATAATAATTTGTTGTGTTGTTAATATATTTTTAAATAATTCAACTTTTGATTTAATTATATCTATTATTGCTTTATTAATATTTTTTGGATTTACAGCTTACGATATACAAAAAGTTAAAATATTTAGTAATGCGGGAATAGATGGAGATGTAGTAGCGATTAATGGTGCTTTTGAACTTTATTTGGATTTTATTAATATTTTCTTACATTTGATATCTATTATTGGAGATGCTAAAGATTAGCATTTCTTTTTTTATAAAGTTGTGTTAAACTTTATGACTGATTAATGATATTCAGCATAAGCAATATTTAAATCAATAGGCATATCAATAGA
>CALWAA010000127.1 GCA_944372725.1 uncultured Bacilli bacterium
TTTGTATTATTACTAATGATAATTTCCATTTTCACCCCTCCTAAATGTACTTATTGAATAAGTACATTATAGTACATCTTGCTTTTGTTGTCAACTCCAACAAAAAAAGAAAAATTAGATTGTTTTATAATTTTTCTTTTTGTTTATTTTATAAAAGTAATCTTGTCATAACTTCTTCAGCTTGTTTTTGAGTCAATACTTTTTCCATGTATTCATCAAAACCATATTCATAAATGAACTCATCTCTAGCTCCTGTAGAAAGAGTTAATACAACAATAGGAATATTAAATCCTTCTATATCTTTTAAATCATGTAAAATATCTATTCCATTACGTTTACCATACTTATATAGATTATTAGTTATGATAACGTCACAAGTATAACCATGAACAATTTTATCATAGATGTCATCACCAGATTCTACAGTATCAACTTCAAAGCCTAATGACATTAATACTTTCCTAGTGTTTTGAAGCATCCACTCATGATAATCACCAACTAGAGCCTTTTTTTCTTTAAAAGTATCTTTCATGACTAATGAGGTGTTATCAGATATTTTAATTTTCTTATTACTATTAATTTTCTTTAATTCTTGTTCTTTTACTATTTTCAATTCTCTTTCATTTCTTTTGCTTTCTCGAAAATAGTATTCTTTCTCTTCTTGTTCTGTTTTTAAATTACGTTCTAATAATATTGAATGTAGTTTATACCCTCTAAGTTTGTCAATCAAAATAAAAAGAACAATACATAAAATTACTACTAAAATTACTGCTATTATTAACAAAATTTCTATAGCATCCATTATAGCTTCCTTTCCATAATCTATACACGTGTATAGAAGACTTTGTGCTGCACAAACTATATAATAAAATAAGGTTTTCGAGATTGGAGGCGATTGATTATTACAAGGAAAAGTAAAGATATACTTGCAATAAATTTAAAATATTATAGGTATCAATCTAATTTATCTCAAGAAAAATTTGCTGAAGCTATTGATACCACCTTCTTATACGAATACCAATTAGAAAAAGGTAAAAGAAATCCATCTGTGAATATGTTAGATAAATTATCTACCAACATTTCTAAATTGTTAGATTGTAATATTACATCTGCTGATTTATTATCATACGATGAAAAGAAAATTATAAGTTCTAAAAGAATTGATAAAAGAAATAGTAATTAGTGTCGACCAAAACATTTCAATTACTTTTTTTATAAAATTTTTTACTAGTATTCATATATCTATCGCCTCGGGATTTACCTTGTATTTATTTTCTTACAACTAACACTCTCCTTTCGTTAGTAATTCATATATATACTGCTTTATGATTACTCAAATACAATTATAACACAAATTTTGACTTATAAAACATAAAGTTGCTCCTTGTGAAGGAGCAGTATGTTAATGATATTTCCTATAAAATTATTTATAGGAGGTACTAACGATGAACAACATTTATGATTTATTTAATCTTATAGGAAGAAATATGAAAGCTATAAGAACTGAAATAATCGGTAAATCACAAGAAAAAATGGCAGAAGAAAACGATTTAAGTAGAAGTTTTATTTCACACATCGAAAGTCCAAATGTGGATACAGGAGTTTCATTAGATACCTTATTTTACTTAGCACAGAAATATAACTTTGATATTAGAAAATTCTTCGATGGATATGAAGAACTTATGAATAAAGACAAAAGAAATGATGAATAATCATTTCTTTTTTAATAGTTCATTCTAAACGATGCTACTGCATACCACATTCCATTTTTCTCATACACACTTACTGCCATAGCTGTATTTTCATTCCTTAACATAGTTTCTCTATGTGTTGGGCTATTTTTCCAAGCCTCAAAGAAGTTACCACCTGCTGTACCATAACCAATATTTTCTCCAAAACCGTAGGAAGCATTATGAGAATAATTGCTTACAATTTGTTTAGCTCTCATGTCAGCTTCATTTTGTGCTTCTGTAGTGATTGGTAATTCAGATTTACCATTTTGTCTTCTATAAGCATTAATCTGAGATGCGTATGTGCTAGCAATATCTCTTCTGTAACCTTCTGATGATTGCTGAGAAGTATTGTTACTTGATTGATTGCTTGAATTATTACTTGTTATATTATTGTTGTTTTTGCTCGAACTAGTATTATTATTGCTTGAAGAAGGAGCAGGATTGTTTTTAGCATTCTCATATTCAATCATTGCATCACTTTTATATATAGTACCATCAATAGTTTTACTAACTTTACCTTCTTCTTTAGCTGATTCTAAATCAATAATTTCTAATGTAAAATTTTTAGATGTTTTATTTTCATATTGATCTGTTGCAATTACTTCTAATTCATAAGTACCAATTTTAGATAAATCATAATCACCATCAATAGTGATTTCAACTTTCGATAAATCCTCTGCTTCAAAGAACTTTGTTAAATCTACATCTTTGGAGTTTTGTTCTAAAGTTATTTTTTCTGGTACTGTTTTAAATTCTGGTTTTTTAGTGTCTTCTACTTTTATTTGAAATTGAATTTCTTTATCTTTATATTTCATAGATAATTTATAAGTACCTACTTCTAAATAATCAAACATAGATAAATCTAAGTTTATATTTTTTTCATTTAATATTAAGCCTATTAGAAAATTAT
>CALWAA010000128.1 GCA_944372725.1 uncultured Bacilli bacterium
TCAACAAAGTATCACTTTGTTGCTTATCAATTAAACAATTCGGATATCCATTTCGGATTTCCTAACTTAAATTAACCAATTTTGTTACAGTTTTCGTACTTCTATTTAATTTTATGTTGCTTTAACTAGATAATGGTAGTGGTGGTAAATTATGGAAAAAGAAATAAGAAATATCACTCCAGTTGAAGCTAGAGCAAGAAATATAAGAATACAACATGGCTTAACGCAAAAAGAATTTGGTCGTATTTTGGGAATATCAAAAAGCTATGTATCAGATATTGAAAATGGTTATACAGGGTTATCTATTGAACATATTAATATTATTTGTAATCATTATAATGTTTCTTTTGATTATATGTTTGGATTTGTGGAAAAAATAAATAAAAATGTAATTAAAATAGAAAAGATTGATTTAAAATTATTGGGTAGTCATCTTAAAGAAATAAGAAAAGAATTAGGATTTACCCAAGATAAATTATCACAAAAATTAAATATTAGCAGACCTTTAGTTACCCACTATGAAAAAGGTATAAGGACTATTAGTACTGCTGATTTAAAAGGATTTTGTCTACTTAGTGGCTCTAGTGCTGATTATTGTGTTGGTAAGTTAAATAAAAATATTCGTTATAAAACAACTAAAAAGATTAAACCGAAAGAAATTAAAGAATTAATGGAGGTTTAATCTTTTTTTGACTAATCTGGAATTAACTCCGGATTGGTCATATTTTGGCTAATCCGGAATTAGCTAATTATTGAACTAACTGGAATTATTTGGTTTTTAGGAGTTAAATCTTTTAAAATCGTTCCCGTGTATATAATTCCTCCTTTTCCAATATTAGATAAATAATTTAGTTTTTTAAAAGATGATATCATAGATATATCTACTTTGTTTTTATATTTGATTTCATAAGGATGTAAGATGCTATCATAATCTTTAATAATTAAATCTATCTCATTTCCATCCTTATCTCGATAAAAATAAAATTCTTCTTCTAGATTATAATTATTATTTATTTTAATTAATTCAGATATAATATAATTTTCAAATAAAAAGCCAAAGTTAGTATATTCTTCTAGTGCTTTCATTGAATTTATATGACATAGATATGTACATAAGCCACTATCCATAAAGATGATTTTAGGTGCAGATGTAATTCTTTTTAATTCTTCTTTTCTAAGTGGATAAATCAGTTTTATAATGTCTGTTGCTTCTAATACACTTATCCATGATTTAATAGTTTTTTCATCTTTGCCACAATCTTTAGCAATAGATGCATAATTTAATATTTGACAGGTTCTAGTAGCAATAGAAACTAAAAATGTATAAAAAGCGTTTAAATCTTCTATTTGTTTTAACTCTCTAATATCTCTTTCCAAATATAAATCTATATAACTTTTAAAAAATATATTTCTTTTTATATTTTCTAGAATTAATCCTGGCATTCCACCATTTAAAATATTTTTTAAAATAGTGGATTTAGGTATATCTTCTTTTTTGGTTAAATCATTTAAGTCTGGTATGATATACTTACTTTTTGTTATTTCACGATATGAAAAAGAATTCATTTCTAAAATACCCATTCTGCCAGCTAGAGTTTCACTCACATTTTTCATAACTTGAATTTTTTGAGAACCAGTAAGCCAATAAAGTCCTTTTTCTTTCGTATTATCACATACTATTTTGATATAACTCATTAAATTAGGAGCATATTGGATTTCATCAATAATAGCAGGTGGTGAGTACATTTCAATAAATTGTTTAGGATTTTCTTTGGCAATTTTTCTTAATTCTAAATCATCTAATGTTACATATTTACGTTCATCCTCTTTTATGTCTAACAAAAAGGTTGTTTTTCCAACTTGTCTTGGCCCTGTTAATAATATGGATTTAAAAGCCTTATTATATATTAAGAAGTTATCTTTAATGTTTCTTTCATAATTCATAATCTCACCAATATCATTTTATCATAAACAGCTCTCTATGTCAAATCCGGAGTTAATTCCGGATTTGACGAAAACCGACCAATCCGGAATGAATAAATAAAGTAAGAAGATTAAACCAAAAGAAATTAAAGAATTAATGGAGGTTTAATCTTTTAATTTATAAGTAGTAATAAATATATCTTTATTCGTTGTATATTCGATAATATATTTATCTTTCTTTTTAACTATTAATAAGCCTATTGTTTTGTTATGATTGTTTTTCTTTAAATGTTTATCTATTAAATGAGTATAGAATTCTAACTGTCCTATATCTTTGGGTATTGCTTCTCTTATTTTTAGCTCTACTACTATATAAGCATTAAGTTCTACATTAAAAAATAATAAATCTATTTTAAATGTATGATTATCTTCTTTTATTTTATATTCATGACAAATTAAAGCAAATCCAGTACCTAATTCTAAAAATTTATTTTCTAACATACTGATAATATATTTATGTAAAGCTTTTTCATTTAGCTTGTTAGTTTCTTTATTTGTTTTAATTAAAATGGGGTCTTTAATCATATCTTCTATGGTTAGTGAAGTGGAATTATTATTATCAATCAATTGAATATTTTCTTTATCAGC
>CALWAA010000129.1 GCA_944372725.1 uncultured Bacilli bacterium
GGTTCTTATTATAATTTAGTAGTTGATCAAACTTTTGCTGACACAAACAATCATTATGATTGTAATAGCGATTGGTATCAAGTATATTACAATGGTATTGATGTCGGCTATGTATGTGGTGACCATGTTGACGTAATTCATAGTTACAACACAGACGATGTTGCACCCCAAACTACTTGCGAAGTAGAAATGAGTAATTTAGGTTTTCCATCTAGTTACTGGGGAGGCCTTTGTGCCTTAAAAGAAAGGCATCCAAATTGGCAATTTGTTGCTTTGCAAACAGGCATTGATTGGAGCTATGCCGTAGAAAGAGAAAGCTCTTGCGGTAAAAGCTACATTCAAACTTCCAATGAAGAATTCATGGATAGATCTTGTAATAATCAATATGGTTGGGATAGCTCTTGGAAAAATGCTAGTCAAACAGCTGTAGCTTATTATATGGATCCAAGAAATTTTTTGTCAGAATCTTATATTTTCCAATTTGAATATTTAAAATATTCGTCATCATTAGATAATTATTATTCGAGTAGTGTATTAGGTATTATCCAAAATTCCAACTTTTATACTTACCATTTAGGACTTAATAATAATTTAGTAGATATAATTACAGCAGTTGGTAAGGAAGTAGATGTTAGTCCAACTTTCTTAGCAGCAAGAATTTATCAAGAACTAGGTAGTGGTACTTCTTTATATAATCTTTATAGCGGTAGATATGAAGGATATGAAGATTATTATAATTTTTATAATTACGGCGTTAATGATTCTTGCGCAACAACAAACGGAACAACATATTGTGGCCTTTCTTATGCTAAAAACAATGGTTGGAAAGGTGTAACCACTGCAATAAAAGGTGGAGCAAGCTCTATATCTTCAAGTTATATTAATGTTGGACAATATACAACATATTTACAAAAATTTAACTTAATTCCAACTAATATGAATCAACAATTTACCCATCAATTCCAAACTAATATAGTTGCTCCATCATCAGAATCAATTACTTCTTATAAATCATACAATGAGGTTGGTTTATTAAATCAAGCATTTGTCTTTTATATTCCAGTATTTACTAATATGAATGCTACTATTAGTAATAGTAATAGTGGGGGCACTGGCGAAGAACCTAGTACTGATCCTAGTACTATGGATATAAGCACTATTGTTACATCTAGTGGTTATAAATATCAAAGTGGCTATATGACAGGAGTTGAAGTTGGAACTGATGTATCAACCGTAAAAGGATCTTTAGAATCTGTTGCTGGACTTAACAATATCATAGTATTTGATAGCAGTGGTAATATTATAAATAGCGGAATAGTTAAAACCGGAATGAAAATCCAAATTAACAACGCTTATGGTAGTGAAACATTACAAATTGCTATTAAAGGCGATACATCTGGAGATGGTGTAATAAATGTATTAGATTTATTGCAAGTACAAAAAAATATTTTAGGAGTATATAATTTTAGTGGTGTACATAAACTTGCAGCAGATACATCTGGAGATGGCATAATAAATGTGTTAGATTTATTACAAATACAAAAAAACATATTAGGTGTATCTAGTATACAACAATAGGAGGCGATTTTTTGAAAAAAATAAAATTATATGTTTGTATTTTATTAAGTGTATTTTTATTTCCTTTAGGGGTCAAAGCTGCTGATGGAAACATAAGTATAACTGGCACTTCTAGTGCTGTTATTGGGAATACTGTATCAATTACAGTAACTTTATCTAGTTCTACGCCGATTGGAAGTTGGGAAATAGATGTAAGTTATGATGATAGTTATTTGCAGTTAATAAGAACCAGTAATCCCTTAGGAGGAAATGCTATTATTGGATATATGGATACTGTTAATGGAGTAACAAAACAAACTTATACTTATATATTTAAAGCTTTAAAAAAAGGCACAACTAAAGTAGGTATTGCTAGCAATACAGTGTATTCGGTTGATGAAAAATTAATGAGTATTTCATCATCTAGCAAATCTGTACGTATTATGACTCAAGCAGAACTTGAAGCATCTTATTCAAAAGATAATGATTTAAAAAGTTTGTCTGTTGAAGGATTTGAATTATCACCAGCATTTTCTAAAGATATCACAGAATACACTGTAACAGTACCTGAAGATACTAAAGAGATTACAATTAATGCTGCCGAAAATGATTCCGCTGCATCTGTAACGGGAACAGGTACTTTTGAAGTTACTCAAGGGACAAATACTTTCCCAATTGTTGTAAGAGCAGAAAATGGTAGTGAAAAAACATACACAATTACGGTTGATGTAACCGATTCGAATCCAATAAATGTTACAGTTGGTGATGTTGCATATACAGTTGTAAAGGTAAAAGAATTCTTGCCAACAATTAATGCTTACCAAGAAACAACAGTAAATATAAATGATTTTGAAATACCCGCATATACAAGTGAACTTACTGGTTTTACATTGGTTGGTTTAAAGGATAGCGAAGGCAATATCTCCTTATTTATATACGATGCTGATACTAATACCTATAGCCCATATACAGAATTACAATTTAATCA
>CALWAA010000130.1 GCA_944372725.1 uncultured Bacilli bacterium
TATAAATGTTAAATTTCTTAATTTTTCTTCCATAACAAAATTCCTCCTTTTTAATACGCTATGTATTATACACTTAAACACACAAAAAAGCAAGTCTTTTTACTTGCTAATCAACAACTGTTGCTGATACATCTTTTTTATTTTCATTATATTCTAAACGTACTTTTTTATCATTAAAATTTTTCGATGTATCTGTTGGGTCTGTTAAAAGCCCTTTTTCATTGCCAACTAGATATCCAGCTTCAATTAAATCATCTACACTAATATAAGTTGTATTTGTTTCCTCAAATAATGATGTATTTGCTAAAGCATACTCTTCTGCTTGAACCTCAATCAAATAATTTACTTCATCTACAGCTTCCGTTCCATCTACTGCAAACGCATAAGATGTTTTATTAATTGTTATAAATGCTACAATACCAAGTAAGACAATTACTACTAAAATTTCTATCTTTGAATACCCTAATTTATTCATTCCTTTACCACCTCGTTAAGTATAACATAAGTGTTCGTTTTTTTAAAGGGTTTATTTTTAGTGTTTTAAGTATTTTTTAGATTTTTTGCCTAACTTTACATTTATTTTGTAAACTCTTTTAATATTTGATATTCCTCTATTAATTTTTCTAAACTAAAAGTTGCATTAGCAGGACTAGTACTAGGAAGAGTGATACTTGGAACTTTTATCTCATTCATATATTTTTGATAAAGTTTAGAAGCTGTTTTACCATTTAAAATAATATGTTGAATTGCACTTTCCTCTAAAATTTCTTTAATATTATTTGGTACTACTTCTTTTATAGAAGCATCACTAGAGCCTTTTATTTCACAAGAAGCACAAACATCAAATAAAGCAATCTTATGCTTTTTTAAAAATTCTTTTTTATCTACTATTTCTTCTTCAAAAATACTTGCTAAAACTTTCCAAAAACGATTCCTGAGATGAGCATAATAGAAGCCCTCTTCTCTTGATTTCACACTTGGAAATGAACCCAATATTAAAACTTTTGAATCTTTATTATAAAATGGTTTAATTGTATGATATTCCATAATCTCAAAAAAGATAAGACTATTTCTTATCTTTCATAACCTCCATTAGAGTTGTACCAAAAGTAGCAATATCTTGTAAGTTAGCAGGAATAATTAACTTAGTGGATTGACCATCAGCTACTTTACTTAAAGCTTCATAACTTTTTAAGGTTAATACAGCCCCATCGGCTTTAGCATTTTTAAGTAATTCAATTCCCTTTGCTTCCGCTTCTTTTATTTTAATCATTGCCTCAGCTTTTCCCTCAGCAATACGAATTGCACTTTCTGCTTCCGCTTCGGCTCTTAAAATAGCACTTTCTTTTTCACCTTCAGCAATTAAAATACTAGATTTCTTTTCCCCTTCCGCTTGTAAAATTTTTTCTCTTCGCTCTCTTTCGGCACGCATTTGTTTTTCCATGGCATCTTGAATATCTCTTGGTGGTAAAATATTTTTTACTTCAACACGATTTACTTTAATTCCCCAAGGGTCCGTTGCTTCATCTAAAATTGCGCGCATTTTACCATTTATAATATCTCTACTTGTTAAAGTTTGGTCAAGCTCTAATTCCCCGATAATATTTCTAAGTGTTGTTGCTGTTAAATTTTCAATGGCACTTACCGGAGCATCTACACCATAAGTATAAAGTTTGGGGTCTGTAATTTGATAATAAACAACCGTATCTATTTGCATTGTTACATTATCCTTTGTAATTACAGGTTGTGGCGCAAAATCCTTAACTGTTTCTTTTAAGCTGACAACTTTTGATATCCGGTCTACAAAAGGAATTTTAACATGTAAACCATTTTGCCAGGTCGTATAGTAACTTCCTAATCTTTCTACAACATATGCTTTTGCTTGTGGCACGATTTTAATGTTTGGTATAATTAAAATGATTACCAATATTAAGATTGCTATTAAAAACTCCATTATTCTTCACCCTTTCTCACAATGAGTTTTACACCATCAATACTATCAATGATGACTTCTTCACCAACTTTAATTTTTTCATCAGCGATGGCACTCCATTTTTTGCCATCTACTTTTACCTCACCAATTTTAAATTTGGTGATTTCTTCTGTGACAATTCCTTCCATGCCAATGACACGGTCTAAGTTTGTACTTACTTTCTTTTTCGATAACTTTTTTACTAAGTACGGTCTTGTTAAAAGCATTAGGACTAACCCTAAACAGACAAATACCATAAACTCAATGTAAAACGAATCTATGATAAATGATAAGAATAAGCTTACAATGCCACTTACAATAAACCACACACTGACAAGATTAATTGTAATTACTTCTAAAATGGTTAAAAGTATTACTATCACTAACCATGCAATCCACATTCTACTTCACCTACCTACTTAAATTATACGTTATCATACGAAAAATTACAATCTATTTTGCTTTTATGCTATTGCATTCTAAATAAGTAAAAATAAAACAAGTTTTTAATGAAAAGTAATAAAAAAGGGCAGATTTCC
>CALWAA010000131.1 GCA_944372725.1 uncultured Bacilli bacterium
ATGGTAGAAACAATAAATAAATTAATACGTACATCAAGACAACTATTACAACAAAATGGACGTGAGCCTACACCAGAAGAAATAGCAAAAGAAATGGAAATAAGTGTCGATAAAGTTATGGAAATACAAAAAATAGCACAAGACCCAGTATCTTTGGAAACACCAATAGGCGAGGAAGAAGATAGCCACTTAGGAGACTTTATACAAGATGAAGATAGCCCAGCACCACAAGACTCAGCAGCACACACACTTTTAAGAGAACAACTAGAAGAAGTAATGGACACACTAACACCAAGAGAAGCAATGGTATTAAAACTAAGATTTGGCTTAGAAGATGGAAAAGCAAGAACACTAGAAGAAGTTGGAAAACAATTTGATGTAACAAGAGAAAGAATAAGACAAATAGAAGCAAAAGCTTTAAGAAAACTAAGACACCCAAGCAGAAGCAAGAAACTAAGAGACTATATGGGCTAAAACTTGATTTTTCTGTAAAAATATGTTAAAATAGATTGTGTAGTTTGTTTTGAGAAGAAGGGGTGAAAAATAATTACAATTTTGACGTTGTCAAACTTCGTTTAAAATTTAATTCTTTTCTAACCAATTTATGCTTAAAAAATGAATATGTTACTAAATAAAAAAGCACGAAGAGTAAAAAATACAATATGAGGAATAAAAACGAATATAACATAGAGTTTAATGATTACAGAAAATGAGGTGAAAAAAATGGGAATTCCAGTAATTGGATTTAAGTTCTTAAAAAGAATGATAACACAAGTAGACGAAGAAGAACAAGAATTAGATAGAAACTCGACAAATGATATAGAAGCAGAATTAGCAAAATCAAGTGAAGAGATAGACAAAAAATTTGCAAATTATGGCACTCAAACTAGAGCGCAAAGAAAGAAAATTTTAGAAGAAACAAAAGTAACAAAAGAGCAACTAAATAAAAATAAAGCAGAAAATAATAAGGAAAAAACGGTTGAAAATAAAGAAAAGCAACACGATAGAGAGATCGGAGACTAAAAAGTTTGAGATTTAATATGCTAGCAGATAAATAAGATGCTATGTATATTTAAAAAGTATACATAGCATTATACTTATTTAAAGTTCAAGAGAAAAATATAATATACCACTTGACAAATGCTACAAAAACCTTTATAATTTTACTTGTGCAAAAAAACATATGGCGAGATAGCTCAGTTGGCTAGAGCAACTGGTTCATACCCAGTGGGTCGAGAGTTCGAATCTCCCTCTCGCTACCAAAATTTATAAAATAGCGTATTTCTAAGAACAGAAGATACGCTATTTTTTGATTTAACACGTTATTCCCTCCTGCCATTTTCGCTCTTTCCAGGCACATTGCACAACTTATCATATTCCTTGCACTTAATCTTATACTCCATCTGCTGAGTCAAATACCTATAATACATATACGCCTGCTCATACTGCATAATAGGGTTAAACATCGGATTATCTCCCATACCAATATTAGGGTCAAAATTATTATCATAATTATATGGTGGCATACCATAAAAATTATTCATATTATCAGCAGTTCTATCCATAAACAATCACTCCTATACAAATATCTTCTTTAAAATATATTCAAGAAAAAACAAAATATGAAATTTAACTTAACACCTTATCATAAACCTTCCTAAAAATATAAAATATAGTAAACACAGCAAATAAAAGTAACACAAAAACGCCAAAATCGTAGAAAAACGATTGTAAAAATTCAGTTGTGGTAGAAGCGGATATAAAGTTTATTCCACTTTCAGTTGCATTTGAATTTGACAAAAGCTCAATTCCGTTTTGAGGAATAGTCGAGCTGGTTTGCACAACATCTAAGTTAATAAAAGGGATAAATTTTAAAGCCAAAAAAGTATAACACGCTGCAAAAATTCCTTGCAAAAACTTACCAACCAAATACTTTTTTATAGATAAATCTGTTTTGGAAATGATGCTCCAAACCTGTAACAAAACAGAAAATCCACCAAAACCAAGTAAAAAGGCGCACAAAATAATGTTTTGCGAAATCATTTTAGTATGTATTCCAGAGACTAAGTTTACTCCGTTTGTAAGCTCTATAATTCCAGAAACCAATGGTTCAGCAAAGTTATAGTCAAAACCTAAAAATGCTAAGACTGGATAGAATAGCTTGCTTATTGCAGTTAATGCACCTGTTTGATTTAGTATAGAAATTATAACAGAAAATATTACAACAAAACCGCCTATCATAAGTATTGTAGAAATACTACTGTTAATGCTATTGCCCAATACCTCGCCTAAGTTTTTTAATGTGACATTGTGGAAATTAGGTGTTGATTTTTGCTTGTTTGTGCGTGCATTTACATTTCTATTTATGGCGTGTGATTTCATATGTCTGATTCTTCTTCTAAACTCCTCATCCGACTTTTTAGAAAATTTGCCAAGCAAAATACCAACTGTAACACAAGCAAGAATATGTGTGCAAAGAAGTAGCAAGCCAGTTGTAGTGTCTCCAAAAAGGCTAATTCCCACACTGCTTAT
>CALWAA010000132.1 GCA_944372725.1 uncultured Bacilli bacterium
GTATATGAGTATTTTTTATTTCGGATATCCAAATTTAAATTTATATATAATTCGGATTTCAATATTTTAATGAACAACTGTAACAAAATTATTGATTTTTCTTCATGATTATTGTATCTTTTCTTTGACAGCAAAATTGAAAAAAGCTAGGTCTAATAAGGCCTAGCTCAATTTTTAATTGTTGTGTAATGACAATAATTTTCTGAAAATTTAAAATTTTAATAAAACATTTTTCTATTATACCAAGTAAGTAAAGGGCTTCTTGATAACGTTATAATTATACCATTGGAATTTTAAAATGAAAAGTAATTATTAAAAACAATTATAAAAAAAGATTAAAATATTTATTACACAACCATTTCACAACAAAAAATGCAAGATTCTTGACACCCTGAATCCCTTGTTTTAAAAGGGATAAATACATATTATGATAGAACACAACTGTCAAACTTCGGTTTAACAGCATTATGACAATACTTACACTGAGAACATTTTATATGATCAACAATTTTATCACATAAAAATTTTTGATGACAATTATCTTTGTTTAAACAATTAGAACATTTTCTAGCAACACCAAAATAAGAAGAATAATTTTTTATTTCTTTTCTAATTGTACTTTCGTCTTTATCAAGAAATCTTCCAATTTCAGAAATGTTTTTGCTTTCATTTAAATAAAATTCAATATTTCCTAATTCCAAATTAGTCAAATTTTTGTTAGAATAATTACGACTCATATACATACCTCCAATACATAATTTTCTGAGCAAAAATATTGTATCAAAGGATCATGTATATGAGTATTTTTTATTTCGGATATCCAAATTTAAATTTATATATAATTCGGATTTCAATATTTTAATGAACAACTGTAACAAAATTATTGATTTTTCTTCATGATTATTGTATAGTAATATTGTAATGATAAAGTATATGATAATTTTGTAATGTTTTGACAAGTTTTGTCGAAGCTAATGAAAAAATATTTTATTTATTATAGAATGGTTAGTGCAAAGGAAGATAGGTATGAAAAAAAGTACAAAAATATCATTATTAGTTGGGGGAATTGCAGTTGTTTTAATAGGAGTAATAGGAATAACTTATGCGTTCTTCTCAACAGGTGGAAAGCAGGAGACAGCAAATACATTCACTAGTGGTTGTTTAAATATATCCCTCACAGATGCATCAGCATCCATTAGTTTATCTAATATCTATCCTATCACGGATATTGAGGGATTAGATGGAACAAGTTATGATTTTACTATCACCAATACTTGTAATACGGATGCAAACTATCAAATCAACTTAGAAAGCTTAAAGATAGCAAACTCACTTAGTGCAGATTATATCAAAGTATCACTATCTAGTGATACAGCAGGAAATGTCATATCCATACTAAGTGATAATACAGAAGTAACACCAGAAGTAGCTAATGCATATGAAGCATATAACTTATATACTGGAACATTAGAAGCAAGTGAAACAAAAACATATCACTTAAAACTATGGTTAGATTATGATGCAACAGTAGAACAAGCAGCAAACAAAGTATATCAATCAAAAATAAATGTCATAGCAAACCCAGAAATACAAGTAGTAGATAATTTAGAAGCAACATTTGAATTAAATGATAAAACACTAACATCAAACTTAACAAACAATGTAACAAGTGCAACATATTGTACAACAACAGACAATATATGTACCCCAACAACAAGTGCAAATATTTCAAATAATAGTTATACAGTAGAACTAGAAAGTAACGAAAATAATCAAATGGTGTGTACAAGGTTAAATGGAACTAGTAAAATAATATGTTCTAATTCATTAGATATAGCTATACCAACTGCATCAGAAACAATATTAGCAAGTAAAAATCTAGCAACAAGAACAGATTTCAGGACCACTCTAACAGCTGATACCACAGGAACAATCTACTATGCAGATACATCTAAAGGAAGAACATATTACTTTGCAGGAAACCCAACCGATAACTGGGTAAGATGGGCAGGATTCTATTGGCGAATCATCAGAATTAATGAAGACGGAACCATTAGAATGATATACCAAGGAACAAGTAATACGGCAACAGGAAGTAATACGCAAATCCAAACAAGTGCATTCAATAGTTCGTATAATAATAATGCATACGTTGGATTCAAATACACAACTAATAGTGTTCACGGAACAGGAACCAATAGTACGATACTAGGAGAACTCAATACATGGTATCAAAATAATCTAGCAAGATATGCTGACGATTTAGATGGAAATGCCGGATTTTGCGGAGATAGAACCCCAAGTACAAGTAGTAGTAGTATCAATAATTCCGGAGGAACAGGAAGAACGACAACATACTACGCAGGATATGTAAGATATTATGGAAACACATCATTAACACCAACGTTTGAATGTGCCAATGATAGCGATTTATATACAACAAGCGGAAGTAGTGATGGAAATAAAGCATTACAATATCCAATCGGATTAATCAGTATGGATGAAGTATGGTATGCAGGAGGATACACATCAACAAATCAAAGTTATTACCTATATACAAAACAAAACTACTGGACCATGTCTCCGTCTGGCTTTAATGCTTCGGACAATTATGCTTACGTGTTCGCTGTGTGGTTGGATGGCGACCTCACCTCCTGGTACGTGGATAACACTACACCGGGTGTGCGCCCAGTAGTAAATCTGAAGGCTGATGTACAAATAAGTACAGGAAGCGGAACAAGTAGTAATCCATATGTCATTTCTTAGATGTAAACAAAGTGTAAAATTTTTATAAAAAATTTATGATATTAGTGCATGTTTGCACAATAAATTGTTCAACCCAAAGTGCCGCTTGATATCCGGTAGGGTGAGTGGCAATTGTCCAAAAAGAAAGTGTGTAGTAATGAAAAATAAATATTTTAGAGTGAAAGGAAAACATAAAGATTACATTATACTTGTAAAATCAGGTAATTTTTGGAACTGCTTTTTTGGTGATGCTGTAATCATTCATTTTATAACTGGTTATAAAATAGTTAATAATAAAGTCGGTTTTCCCTCTAAAGTATTAAATAAAGTTTTAAATAAAATTGGTACTTTAAATATAAATTATATCTTAGTATATGAATTAGATGATATTGTAATACATGAATATACATCAAATTCATATACTTTTTATTTGAATGAATATTTAGGCTTATATAAGATAAAAAAAGATTAAGTGTTGATAAATAGCTTTGAATGATGGTCTAACACATAGTTGTTTTTATCATAAAAAATAAAAGTTATAGCTAAAAAAATTCTATAACTATTTTAATATTCTATGTTAAAATAATAGTAAGAGGCTTTCAAATATTTTGGTAGAGTGTATCAATGTAAATTTTAATAGAATTAATATTTATGTGTTCCTTTCAACATACAAATGTGTTGTAATATATGTTGAAAGGAACATACATTATGAATAAAGAAGAACAAATTTTAAATTTAATGAAAGCAAATGATGTAATAATTACATCAAAAAGAAGCTTTTAAACAAGGTATCAATAGTGTATTTTTAACAAGATTAGTTAAATCTGGAAAAATTGAAAGAGTAAAAAGAAGAGTATAGGTTTTACAAAATACATGGGGAGATGAACATTTCAATTTAATTTATGGAATACTTATGTGATAAAAAATAGAACATACTAAAATTAATCGAGTATTCTAAAAAACTTCATGTTGAAAAAGAGATTAATAGATATTTGGAAGTATTAATATTACGATTATAAAAATTGATGTGGATAGAACGCATAAACAAAGGGAAAAATCAATATTAATAAAATTAAAAATAGCAGTAAAATGAAGGTGTGAACAATTATTTAATTTGCTCGTACTTTTTAATTTAATAGAACGGAGGGAATAATAATTGAAAAAAGATTTAGTAACAACAGAAATAGTTGTTAAAGAAAAAACCGTAGGAATATTAAGAGTGGGAAATGTTAATTATATTTCATTAACAGATTTAGCACGGCAGGCAAATCCTGAAGATCCATCTGGTGTAATTCGAAATTGGATGTCAAATAAAAATTCATTTGATTACTATAGTTTATGGGAAGAAATAAATAATGAAAATTTTAATTCCGTGGAATCTCACAGAATTAAAATTGATGAAGCTCCCTATAATCGGTTTACTATGACACCCAATCGCTGGAAAAGAGATTTTAATGCAATTGGTATTATTCCAAGTAGTGGTAAATATAGCAAAGGAACTTTTGCACATCCTGATATAGCATTCGAATTTGCAAGCTGGTTATCTCCTGAGTTTAAATTATATTTAATAAAAGAATTTGAAAGATTAAAGAGAAATGAAGCATACCAAGAAAAGATAGATTGGCAAGCTAACAGAATACTTTCAAAGTTAAATTATGTAGTTCATACAGATGCCATTAAGGCTTATATAGTTCCAACACTTACAGATGCCCAAAAAAAGCATGTTTATGCTGAAGAAGCTGATGTTTTAAATGTGGCACTATTTGGTATGACAGCAAAAGAATGGAGAGAAGAAAATCCAGAACTTGCTAAAAATGGAAACATTAGAGATTATACAGATTTACTTCATTTAGTAATATTAAATAACTTGGAAAATACAAATGCTGAATTAATAGAAGAGAAAGTACCACAAAATGAAAGATTAGTTATACTTAATAATTCTGCAAGAAGGCAAATGAAAGTGTTAAAAGATAATAGAAACATTAAGGATTTAAAAAAAAAAAAAAAACAAGTTAATGAAGATAATAATGAAATAGATTAAAGTAGTGATAAAATAAATAGTATAACAAATGCTGTAGAAAATAATTACGATAAAGTGTGATAATTATAAAAAACAGAAAGCAATTACGCTTAAACGTAATAACTTTACAAACATACAAGATAATTAACTTATAAAGACTTAAGTTATAGGTAAAAAATCTATAACTTTTTCTATATGATATGATAAAATATTATTAGAGGCTTTTAATAACTATTTTACAAATACAATTAAAATATTTACGATTTAATCGTAAAAGAAAATAAAACATATTCACTTTTAAACTTAAATATCTTTTCTTTGACAGCAAAATTGAAAAAAGCTAGGTCTAATAAGGCCTAGCTCAATTTTTAATTGTTGTGTAA
>CALWAA010000133.1 GCA_944372725.1 uncultured Bacilli bacterium
ATTCTAGCATCAGCAATATCTAATCCAATTTCAGAATCAAATTTATCAGTCTTGTTACAAAAAGCTTTTGCTCTTAAATTCGGTTTATCATCCCAATCTGTACGTAGATCTAAAATCTTACCATTGTTTCTATACTTTACTGGAGTTACAGTTCTTTTACCATTAATACCAAAATAAATAAACATATCCTTTTCCCAATTAGACCATTTTCTCTTAGGAATTTTCTTTGTTTCTTCATAATGAATAAAATATTTTCCAAACTCATCATAAGACATGCAGCCAATATGATAATTTCCAAATCTAAAAGTAATCACACCATCTTCTGTTACATTTACAACTTCACAAACTTCACCAATATTATCAAATACTCCCATAGGCTTAACTAACTGGATTTTACTTCCTTTTGTAATCATACGACTTTCTCCTTTTCTTACTTATTTTGTTTTGAAAACTTATTATTCCAATAATCAATAGCTTCTTGGTCTTCTTTAGTTACAGGATAATTAAATTTTCTTTTTGCTTGAACAATTTTATTATCTCTCACTTCAATGGTAACTAAACTTTCTTTGGGACTACTTTTCTTTCTAAGAAATATAATATGACAGTTTCCGTCAATTACTCTATCAATATAAGATGCAACGCAATTGTTTTGACTTACAGCTTCATCACGGATATCCTGAACACAATCAGGATAAATAAAAATATAGTCTTTATATGTACATTCATAATCTTTATTGATACGTTTTTTAAATAATTCTTCTGAAAACTCTTTCTTTAAACGATTATAATTCCTGACAGCAATTTGATGTGTAGTTAAAAAATGCCTGGGATATTTATCAAATTTAGGACTGATTGTACTCATCATGTTTGCATAATCACATAATTCACTTAATAAAGTTTCCATTTTATCAATAGCTTCAAATGTTTTTAAAGTATCCAAATAAAGAAATAATGATTTTGCATTATATCCATACTTATTAATTAATATATTTACATATGATTCTCTTATATATGTGTGTGTATCACGATTATATTTTAAATCATACAATTTTAAGATGTCATTTAAATTCTTATCATCTAAAGATAAATATTCTAACTGGAATGTCAAATTATATGCATCAGGATTTTCTTTCCAGAATTTAATTAAATCATTATTGATTTTTACGCTATGTGTTTTAGCAACTTTAATAAGTGCTTTTGGAATTTCATTTATTGTATAGTCTAAAAATCTATCTACAATATCCTCAAATCCAGCAGAATAAATTTGTTCATATTTTGCATAACGTGGTACTCTATTCAACATAGTTCCTATGTTTGTAATTTCATAATATTCTGACATCGCAATAAATTTTAAAAATTTAGCATATTGTTTATCTACGCAACAATCAAATAATTCATTTAAGCTAAATCCTCTTAATTGTTTGTTTAAGTCTTGTACAGGTTTTCCTTTGATTCCAATTGCAGTTTTGGTAGCAAAATCATATTTAACATTTCTACCATCTTCAAAATCAAAAACTAAAAATTGTTTGTCTTTGTAAACTTTCATTATATATTACCTTATTTTTTACTTGTTACTTTTTGTACTTTTATTAATATTATTTTTCATATTCTGAATTAATTGAAGATTGTCATTAATAATAAATGCAATTGCCTGTTCTTCCGTAAAGCCTACATTAACATAAGCATCAAATTGTTGCTTTTTAATTTTAGCAAACGTTTCAAACCATTCTGTGTTATTAGCATAATCTTTTAGCATGTTATGAAATTCATTACAAACAGAATAAATAGTAGGCTTATATTTCCTTACTAATTCAGGAATAAGAACAGGAATAGTTTCCGGGTTTTCAAGCATAAGTTCTAATAATTTTTCTGTGTTCATAATATTTTCTCCTTTAATAATAAATCTTTATAACAAAAAATTGACACCATATTTAATTCAGTAACCAAAAAATCTTGATTACTCAATCATCTACAGTGCCAATTCACTCTTACATCCTACCCAATTGTAGGTGCGTTTTGTTATTTATTTGTGTTGCTTTTGTTAATAGTGTTACTTTTTTATCTTGACATTATTATAGCATAATAATTTTAACTAGTCAAGTCCTTTTTTATTTTTTTTCTTGATACCTCAAAAACCGATACACCATCTTTATTTTTCTTGATTTCTACCGTATCACCTTTTATGATTATGCTTAAAATTTCATCAATATGTAATAATAATTGTTGTTTTAGCTCATTATATTTTTCATGATTCAAGCCGTACACCTCAAGTCTCTATTCTACAGTTCCAGTATTAAAAATCAAATCAGCTCCAGAGCCACCATAATATGTTGGAACTTTCCCATCCCACTTATTGATCCACTGTTGCATAAGAATATTTTCTGTCAAAGACTGCTGGAGTAATTCATTTGCTTCTTTTTCAGCCTGAGCTTCAATAATTTTTGTTTCGGCATCAATTTGTGCAGCTTCTTGTTCAGCCTTAGCAATTACAGATTTCTGTTTTGCTTCTGTTTGTGATTTTAATAATTCCTGTTCTGCTGTTTCTACAGCTTTCTTAGCAACTGCTTCTGCTGTAATGGCCTTTTCAATTTCATCACCAGCATCCATATCAATGATAGAGACAGAATAGAATTCAACACCACTCTTAGCAAATTCTTCTGTAAGAGTTGCCTGAAGCTCCTTGTAAATGTCATTTCTTTTTTCACCAAGAATATCAATTACATTATATTTTGTAGTAACTGACTCTAAAGCTCTTTGTACTGTAGGAGTAATTAATGTTTCAGACATTCTGTCAAGTGTTCTAAATTGTGTAAATACCAAAAATGCATTAGTTTGATTCACTCTATACTTTACATCCAACCATGTATTAACATATTGAGCATCTTGTGTTTGTGCAGTCATATTCTCAATATTAGTTGTTTGCACTTCAGTACTAATATTATATACTTTATCGAAAACATTCTTCACATGAAAACCTTCATCTAAAGTAGTCTCGCTAGTTCCAGTAAAAGGTGAATATTTAATACCTACTGAATTAACTGGTACTTTAATAATAAACCCTGGAACAAGAATAACTAAACTTAATAACACAAAAATATGTTTCTTGTTAAGTTTCCATGTCATAGTATATTTGTCATTCTTTTGAAGTCCTAATAAGCCAAGTAGAATAAGTGCTACAATAATGGTTAAAATAATCCAAATCATTTTTTGAAAATCTCCTTTATTTTATTTTTATATTATTATTTTAATTTTAATCATTTTAATCTATACCAACTCTCTATACTCTTCCAGCATCTTAGCAAGTTCAGGATTCTTTTCAGCATATAAAACGTACTTGTTCATCTCATCCATTTCTGCAATTTTCTTATCCATTTCTTTACGAAGCTTTTCTGCTTTCTTTCTGTTCTCAACTCTAGTTTCATATGCAGACAAATCTACTTTGCATTTTACTTCTGCTGTAATATCTTTAGAGTATCTTTCTCTAGCTTCTTCTCTTGTAATTACTTCTTTTACCTTTAAAAGATTTACATTGTTTGTTACCAGAACATCATCACCTGCCTGAATATCATCATCATATAATGCAAAATGATAATCTGTGCATCCCATCTCAATTACGGCAACTTTGTTAAATCCAGTTAATTTCATAATATTTTCCTCTCTTTCATAATTTTAACTAGTTTAATTATTTCTGACAATACTATAGCATATCAGCATTATTTTGTCAAGTATAATTTTGATTAGTTTTATGTATTTGTATAAGAATTTATATAAACTTTATTTACCAATAAATATCAATAGATAATAAGAGATAACAAGAAATTAAAAATACAAAAAGCAAGTAAAAATACTTGCTCTTTGATAGAAAGAAGGTTTTGTGATGATATTAGGAATCATCATGAAAGGCCACAAATATTGTCAATAAAATTCCTCTAGCAGAAATCGAATCTACATCTATGCCGTGTTATGGCATTGCTCTACCAGTTGAGCTATAGAGGAAACCAGTAATGCAACATTTAAATATTTTCGTAATATTTAGTTTTGTATCCGTGTAATGCGATTAGAAATTTCAATAAATCTTAGTTTTAAATTTATTGTTTGTAAGTTACATTAATATAATAAGTGTGATATTCCACGGCTCCTTCTTATGTTTATAGCCGAAATTCTTGCGGAAGTACTGTTGTATCTGAATAAGACCTGGTTCGTCAGGCTATCACATTTAAACTTTGTGTATGCATCCACTCTGTTACTCTTATTATATTGTGTTAATTATATTACCTTTGCAAAGGGTGCGTATGCATTCATGACTACATACGGCACAGAATGTTTTTCAAATCCTTGTCAGATTAATTAGGAAAACATATCTTGAAACCTGATGCGGATAACGAGAATCGAACTCGTATGGTATTTACTGATGGATTTTGAGTCCATTGCGTATGCCAATTTCTCCATATCCGCTAAT
>CALWAA010000134.1 GCA_944372725.1 uncultured Bacilli bacterium
AAAGAAACTGGTGGTCAGTATTTAGGGTCTATAACTTTAGTTGGAGGTCTGAGTAACGTAGGGAAGAGTACATTTGCAAGAACTTCTACAATACCAAGCATTATAAAAAATAATGAACGAATTGTTATAATGCTCAATGAAGATTCATTGAAAAAATATCAAAGAGAATTATTAGTTTATGTTGCTAATAATATCAAAAAATTTAATTTACAAAAACACATTGTTAGAGATGGTAAGTATACAGATGAAGTCAAAGAGAATCTTAGAGCTGCGGCCAAATGGATTATAGAACAAACACAAAATCATACTATTACGATTATTCCTTTTAAACAATATCAAACATCTAAAGTAATTAAAATTATAAAGAAATATTCAGCAATGGGGTGTAAATATTTTTTGTTAGATACATTTAAAATGGACGCTGGAAAAGTTTCAGATAAGAGCTGGCTTGAAATGCAACAAAATATGGTGGCTATTAATGACGTAATAAAACCAGAAGTAAATAATGTTCATATTTTAATTACATTTCAATTAGCTAAAGGAAGTGTTAAGCAAAGATATTACACACAAGATAATATCGGTCTTGCAAAAAATATTGTGGATACAGCTTCTACATGTATCATGATACGAGATTTATATGATGATGAAAATCCTGGTGAAAAACGTGAATTAAAAGTATATAAATTCGAACAAAGGTATGATGTTTTAACTCAAATACCAGTAAAATTAGAAAAAGGTAAACATTATCAAATTTTATTTATAGTAAAGAATCGTGAAGGTGCTGCGAATACTAGACAAATAGTAGTTGAACATGATATGAGTAGAAATATTATGAAGGAGATTGGGATTTGCAATGTTCCTGTTGACTTTTAATTAAGGAGATAAAATAGAATGACAGCACTGGAATTAAAATCATATATTTTAGAAAATAATAAAGTTGAATATATTCTTGATTCTATAGGGTGTCGTTCTATTATCTATCATCCTAAGAAAGAATATTATTCTGCAACACAACCAGATGGAGATAATAAACAAGGAGTAATAATTAAACAATGTGAGTATTTAAATTATTACTCTTATTCACGTAATATAGATGTATCTGAAGGTAAAGATATTTTTTCATTAATTCAAGAATCTAAAAATATTTCATTCAAAGATGCAATGAAATATGTGCATAAGCTACTTGGATTAAAATACACATTTAAAAAAGAAGAACCCAAGATAGAAGAGGTTCATAAATATGACCCTGTAGCTATTTTTGAAAGAGCTTCTGGAAAGACTAAAACAGTTAATGTGCTTGATTTTGATATACTTGATGAAAAAGTTCTTGATGATTTTGTTCCTATGATTCATATTGATTTATTTAGAGAAGGAATAACAAAAAGAGCTATTGATAGATATGGATTATGTTATTCATATAGATACAAACGTACTTATTTTGTTCATAGATATTGGTCTACTGGAGAAATAATTGGGATGAACGGAAGAACATCCATAGAAAACGCAGAAGAATTAGGAATTGACAAATATTTTTTAACACCAGGAATGCCAAAAAATATTAATCTTTATGGATTGTATGAAAATTATGATGCTATTCAAAAAGCTGGATATGTAGTTGTTTATGAAAGTGAAAAAAGTGTTTGCAAAAGGTCTTCTCTTTTAGACGATACAGGAGTTGCTATTTCAGGACATACTTTATCAGAAGAACAGGCAAGAATTTTAAGTGGACTTAATGTTGATATAATTTTTAGTATGGATAATGATGTAGATATTCAAGAAGTAAGGAATATGTGTGAAAAACTATGGCGGTCTAGGAATGTTTATTATACCGTAGACAAACATAATTTATTATCACCAAAATCATCTATTGCAGATGCTCATAATAAAGTATTTGAATTTATTATGAAATATAAAGTTAAATATAATGAATATGAACATAGACAATATTTAAAAGGATTAAATAAAAGAAAAAAATAATATGGCGAAGTTATATAAAATTGAAGGTTATTTATGTGATTTGAATGGTGAACTGAATGATGTATAGGATTTTAGAAGCTATTTTCATATGTTGATAAATCGTGGATATTTCACATTGTATACTCCGATTGACTTTAAGATTACAGAATCTGAAGAGTTTGAGTGGAATGACGATATTGATTTGAATTGTTATGGTTGTACAGAAGAAGATTGCGAAAAGTATTTTGAATAAAAGGTTAAGGTGTAAAATTTGATAAGCATAGAAGAAAAAGAAAGGTATATAAAAGAAAGACTTGGATTAACGAAATTAAACAACCAAGGATGTTTAATGAAAATTGTTAAATATAATAGTTACAGTGATATTATCGTAGAATTTCAAGATCAATATAAATATAAAATACATACTAATTTTGGAGTTTTTAAAAATGGACAATTAAAAAATCCATATTATCCTGAAGTATTTGGTAAAGGTATGATAGGTGAAAAATATAATAAAGACAAATTGAAAGAATGCAGTGCTTGGCATGATATGCTAAGAAGATGTTATGACGAAAAATATCATATAACAAAACCAACATATAAAGAATGTTTCGTTTGTGAAGAATGGATGTTATTTGACAACTTTTATGAATGGATACATAATCAAGATAATTTTAATAAATGGAAATCTGGATATAAATGGTGTATAGATAAGGATATTTTAATAAAAGGGAATAAAATTTACTCTCCAGAAACATGTTGTTTAATACCAGAAAATATAAACTCATTATTTACTAAAAGACAAAATGACAGAGGTAAATATCCTATTGGTGTATCATGTTACAAACAAGAAAATAAATTTATTGCAAGAGTAAATAATCCGTTTGTTAGTGGTTGTGAAACAATAGGAATTTATAATACTTCAGAAGAAGCATTTTATGCATATAAAAAAAGAAAAGAAGATATAATTAAACAAGTTGCTAGGAAAGAATATGAAAAAGGAAATATAATAAAAAGATGTTATGAAGCAATGATGAATTATCAAGTTGAAATAACTGATTAAAATAAAATATATAAAAATAAAGGTGATTAAATGGGTAGAGCTTATAATTGTCCAGATTGTGATATGAATTTATTAGATTGCATAGATTGTCCAAGAGTTTATGCACATAATAAACTCAATACTGATATAGATGTGGATTGGAATAAATTTAATATTAATATTTATAGTAATGTTCCTGACGCATGTAGACATTGTATAACTCATCCTTCAAATGGCGGAGATGGAATATGCTGGTGTGTTTTAGGAAGTTATCATATTACTTGTTAATTAAGGAGAAAGAATGAGAAAAACATTTGAAGAATTAGAAGCAATAAAAAAGAAATATAATGTAGATACTCTATGGAGTTTTAGTAGATTTGATACATATAGAACTTCAAAGTTCGAGTATCTTTTAAAATATATCCAACATAAAAAAGAGAATAATGAAGTTATTAGTGCATACGCTCCATTGGGCGGAGCAGTACATGATCTCATTGAAGGTTTATATGATGGCAAATTAAAATTTGAGCAATTAGAGTCAGAGTTTGATGATATTTGGACTACTAATATTGATATTGCTGATTTGAAATTTGATAGATGTGATAGTACTAAAAATGATAATATTAAAACTAAGTATTATAAAAACTTATTGCACTTTTTCAAAAATTATCAACAGTTACCATATAAAATGTTAAATGAACAATATTTATTAATAAAAATAACAGATGATATAATTTTTAATGGTTATGCAGATGCTATTTATTGCAATGAAGATGGAGTTTACACTATTGTAGATTATAAAACCAGTACTAAATATTCTCCAAAAGCTTTAATTGCTCACTCTGCACAGTTGATTCTTTATTCAGAGGCATTAAGACAGGTTGGAATTCCTAAAGATAAAATTCGTTGCTGCTTTAATTTTCTTAAGTATGTAGATATTGATTACGAGCAAGTAAATGGCAAAATAAAAACAAGAACTGTTGAAAGAGCAGAAATAGGAATGGCCTTACAAGCATCA
>CALWAA010000135.1 GCA_944372725.1 uncultured Bacilli bacterium
GATTATCTTCTACGATTTTTTCCAACACTCTATTGATTACGGGTTTTAGTGCTTGAGCTATCGCCGCTTGAAGTTGGCTTTCATTTTGTATTTTTGGCATGTTTTTTAATCGTCTCCTTTAAGGGAGCGAGAATAGAAGGTAGCTGTTTCAGAATTTGAGCCAAAGCACGTTGAGTACCTTCATTATAAGAAATCGCCTCATTAACTTTATGATAGTTAACAATACTTTCTTTCACTGCATCAATCAGCCCACTGCCATCCAACACTTCATGCCCAATTCCCTCTACTTGTTCAGCGGTCAAATCAGTGGCAAATACTAGAAGAAGCATATCCAGATTTTGCATCCGTTCCGCCCAAGTGGTGAATTTGCCTACAGCATCGGCAATACCTTCAATCTGAGCATAAGTCAAATAACGATTCACATTTACATCGTAATCTTCAAGATATACGTTTTCCTTTTTCTGAATCTCTTTCATTTTCCCTTAAACTCCTTATTTCTTCAAACGATAAGTACCATTCTTTAGTTTAGAAACTTTTACAAATTCTGGCACATCTTCAAAAGGATTTTTAATAGCTACGGTTTTATCTCCAAAGTCTACATAAAGATATCCTCTACGTTCAAATCGAACACGATAATATCCTTTAGGAACCATAGCCTTCTTTTTGATATTGCAATTATCTGTCATATATTTAGTATTTCTCCACGCATTTCTTTTCGTACAAAAATACATATATGGACATTGGCTATTGATTATAGAACATTGACCATTTTGCAGGTCTATATATTCACACATATAGATTCACACCTAAAATAATTTACAAGGGGCAAAGCGCCCCTTGTAAATTAAAATAAATACAATGTTGTTATGCGCCAACAGTTACATGAGCATAAGCGGGAGCAACATTCTCATACCCGGTCAGAGTAATAGAAATTACACCCTCACCTTCACCAGTAGCAGTAACCATACCAGTGTTGTCTACATTCAGACCAGTCGCAGTAGAAGCAGGAGTGGGAGACACAGCAAATGTCAGGTCAGCGGGGTCAATACGGTTAGAAGCAGCGGCACTGCCATATACAGCACGAACAATCAGTTGTTCACCCTGAGCGGTAGTGATTTCCAAATCAGCATTTTCAACAGCCAGACCAATAACGTCTTCCTGCCACACCTGACCAAAGATTTCCTGGGTCATAGTACCGTACACAGGGTCTTCCTCACAGGTATCGGACTGGTCATAAGCCAGAGCCTTACCAGACAGAGATACGGTAGCAGCAGAAGCAGCGGCCCAGGCTAGATTTTGAGCACCTTATGTTCACATGGGGTCGTTAATCCCATGCCGTTCTCTAAGAACTGCTCATGCTTTCACATGAGAGCAGACTATATGTTCATCTTAATCATTCATATCAATATAACCCAAATCGTGACCATCCAGTAAATAGTCAACTTCTTCTTTGAGTCGTTCAATAGAGGGTAAATTATCTCTTGCGTCAGCTAAGATTCTAAGAACTTTATATCCTTTGCTTATCATCCAGTGATTTCTTCTTCTATCTCTATCTTTATCTTGATGCCAATATTTTCCATCATATTCGACATCTATCTTAATATCATCAATAATCAAAAGACAGTCAAGATTTGTTTTATCTACTGGATAACCAGGAATACAATTTTCTTTTCCATATAAAGAAATCAACATTTTCACAATTTCTTTTTCTGGTTTTGACGCAGGAACAGTACCATTTTTAAAAGCAGATATCCTTGCTTTTTCTGCTAATTCTGGATGATAAACAGGATTATCAACACCATAATTTTCTATCATAGCTTTTTTAAAGTGTTCTCGTCCAGATACAGTTTGTAAGGCATATTCATGTCCATATTTTTCTTTCATAGCTCGTTTAGCTTGCTTTCTACATTGTTCAGAAGCACCGGGAGAATTGACCCCATATTTTTTCACAAAAGATTCTTCTCTTTTCTTCTGTTTACAATCGTTACAAGCTATTTTACCACGTTGCGCACTTTTATTATATATCGCATAAGTGGTTTCATATTCTTTCCCACAATAATCACAAATACATTTGACATGAAAACTGCTTTTCGGAGGAAGTAATTTGGCAGGTACTTCAAACCAATTTCCTATTTTAGTAAAAGGAATTCCCAATCCTATAAAATAAGACTTGTTAGTTGAGTGCCATCTCACTTTGACTTTTTGATTTTCGTCAAACAATTATATTCCTCCTTTCTTATTATAATATGAATGATTAAGAGCCGTATTTTTCGGAACACTTGTTCCTACTCCCCCACAAGGGGATAGTCGTTGAACCTTCTCCTATTCGGAGATTGGATGCTGAAGACCCATTAAAAGAGACGATTTAGGTTTTAACCATTCGTCATCCCACAAACTTTTTTCTACTTTCGTAGCCATCACGTTTAAGCATATTTCATCTTTGCGTTGTGGCGTTGTGGGCTTTAGGGATTGCCAGCAATTAACACGGAGCCTATACTTTTCACAAAATATAGGTGGCGATTATTTTAAGCAGCTTGCTTAAAAATTTTACCATCGAGTTGGAACTGAGGGATATCAGTAATCAGACGGCCATAAGCAGTGGTAGAAGCCCCTACGTTAGCGGCAGAACCAGAATACAGGTCGTTGATTAGCACCATGTGAAGTACACGAGGTACATACTGAGCTTTAATAGTGATGGACTGAGCATTAGCATTTTGATAGAAATACTTAACACAATATACATCACCAATTTGAGCATCAGGGATACTCATAACATTACCAGTAATAGTAGCAATAGACCAGTTTGCATCAGCAGGCTTTTTATACCAGCCAATCACAGAACCATCAAAAGCAGTGGGGGTATTGGTGAGGGTAATCTGACCAGCTACGGTTACAGATTCACCATCACGAGGGGATTCATAAACAGACAAACCACCATGTTCTACGTCAACGCCTAGGTTAGCGGCAACGTACTGGAGGTTAAACATTGCATAACATTCATATAAAGACGCAACTCTTTATACCGTTCTCTTATGAACTGCTTACACTTTCATGTAAGATTAGACTATTTGTTCATCTCTTTCGAGAGAAGGATTTTTCCAACGCCATTAGCTTGCGTTGTACTCCCCCGCCAGGGGATAGTCGTTGGGGGTTCTCCATATCTAAATAGACTTAGGAGTTTCCCTGCTAAACTTCCATTCGTATTCATTCTAAAATAAATACAATCCTTTCTTTTTTCAATCCATTCAGCTTGTCGTTTCCAACTACTGTTTAGGCAGAAAGGCTTTAGGATTTCAAAGCATTAAACCCTTGGTACTTAATTGTCACCAATTAAGCAATGCAATTTACATCAGTGATTTGAACGGTCAGGTTAGAATCGTGGAAGTATTGCCCATACAGCATATTACCAGGACCGCCACGAACCTCTTCAGCAGTAATTTCAGTGCTGAAAGTAGTATCGCTCAGAGTCTTACCAATACCAATCAGATTTTGCCCATAAAAAAACAAGGCACGAGCAGGGCCAGCAGTAAAGATATTAACTTCAGCCATACCTTAGTTCCTCCTTATTTGTTAAAATTATTAAACATCGCATCAAGGCCAGCGCCTCTTGTATTCGTTCCAGAAACATCACGAACACTTCCTTTATTACCATTTCCGTTCATAGTCTTAATAAAATCATCAGCGTTCATGATATATCCATCTAGTCTTCCTTTTTCTTTCTTGTAAATCCAATGCTCTAAATCTTTAGCTTTACCCGCAGACAATGCCGCAGGACGAATCGTAGTAAATTCTACCTCACCGCACACTTCTCTAAATAACAATGCGTGGCTACGATAAGACATTTCCAATTGCTCTTTTTTACTTAGCCCAGTATGGGCTGTAATAATAGCTATACGTCTTTCCAAAGTAGGAGTAGCATATCCTTTATTCTTTAATTTATTAGTTTCTTCAATAGCGTCTTTTAATACAGGACTGATATAAGAATCGTCAAAATCTAATAAATTTTGATAAAGAATAATTCTACGAATATCTTCAAATTCTTTTGGAGTTATTAAAATGCCACTGTTTACATCAAATAAATTTAACTTTTGCCGCTCATCTTTTTTCCATACAGGATGAGTAATTCCAAGGCAAATACTTAAAATATTAGCAAATTTAGCTACATTGATTTCATTGTGAGCAATTACCCTAGCAACAAACTCAAGATAACTCATTTGAATAATTTCTACAGAAGAAGCAGAATTTTTATCAATGGCGATAATATCACAACTAGCTAAAAATACTTCTGATTTTAATACAGAAACGGGGCGAATTTCTAAAATTTGCCCACATTTTAATTCATATGGAACAGGAGTATCAAAATAAAAATATTGTTTGGCTAAAAAATCAATATTAATTGCCACCGCAACCATCCTCTGCTCCAGTATCGCCTACAAGAACGCTCATATATAAACATTCCCCAGTAAAAGTTTTAGAATTCCCCACAACAGACCGGGCGAAATCATATCTTGACATATCGTCAAAAAATACCAATTTACCCACTCCGCCGACTTCAACGCCATTTAAATTTGTTAATATTCTATTAACAAATAAATCAGCCCTTGAAACAGGAACGCCATTATACTCCACCAATGACATTTGCCCTCCAAAAAGAAAGTCAAACGCATATACAGTAGGAGCAGTATACAAATCATTGGCGTGGATATAATATTGATAAATCTTTAAAATGCACTTAGACTCTGGAATAGCATCTTCCACCAAAGCGGTAAAAAATACACTATAATCCTCTTGAGGGCCTTTCTTCCAAAGTAAATCCATTTTTTCATCAAACGTTAAATCCGGTTTAGACAAAGCGTCATAGTCATTATAAGCCAAAAGTTTCCATAGAATTTCTTCATTCAAAGCCAAATACTTGAGAATGTTATAAGGGATAAAAGGAAGTTTTGACATGCTATTATACATTTCTTTTCCTCCTTACCCAAACATACTCACGCATCGAATTGTAAAAGACTGTGTAACATTAAATGTCGGCGTTTCATTCACACAATGCAGGGTGAAAGTTTGAGGTTCTGTAGAATAATTTAAACAGTGAAGAATCAAATTATTACCTTCTACAGAGACCGTAAAATATTCATTAGAGCCAGTCGCCGTAACTGTTCCAGGTTCAAAAGTCATGCCACTAACAGCGACATAAACTTCTGCTTCAATTGTTTGATATTGGCGAATTTTATCAAAAATAGGAGTCAAAGTAATTATAGGTTGGACTTCTTCGGCAGCTACTATATGGATAGCAATACCATCACTTACATTTGAATTACCTTCAAGAGAAGCAGTGATAATAGCCTGTTGCCCATTCTCTCCAACTACTTGATATTCTCCATTTTGATTTATTATTACAACGGTTTCATCACTCGAACTCCACACAACATTTTTCTCAATACCTTCTCCATTAAGAGAAACACTAGCAAAAAGTTTGCCTGTAGCACCAGTAACCAAACTCATATTCGCCGATTTAATTTCTACATTATATGTAAAATCACCATTATAAGCCAATCCCAGTTCTTGATTATCTTTTGCATGAAGTTCGTCCAAGTATAAATCAAGATAAAGAATTGTGGGCATTGGGTCATCAACAGACTGTAACAAAGCGTTCTGAAAGGCGAATAGTTTAAACGCTCTTCCTCCTATTAAAAATCTTGTGTTCAATTTAAATAATCGAATCGTATCGTCATTTGCCTGAACATATACCAATAAATGATTATTTGGCGTGATGATAGAAGAAGACACTTGAATAGAAGGAGAAGTGGCATCGTAATCTACCACACAAGGAGCAGAAAAAATAGACCCGTTTTCAGGGTCAATTATTCTCAAAGCATTGTTACAACGGCGAACATTTACATCTGCCACAAGGCCCTGAGAAGGATTGGTAAAATCAGAAATCCACCAATTATCTTCAAACTTAAAATAAATTCCACGATGAATTTGATGTTGAATATCCCTAAAAATCAATTGGCGATAATCTTCACCATTTTTCATAAAAGTGGTAGTACTGCCAATCGCCTTATTAATCCAAACCTCAACAGACTCAAATTCATGAGAACCTATGTCTACCTGTTCCTCAACTACAATTCTTGCAGACGTATTGTCCCATTGTTGGTCATAAAAAGCCTGTTGATTTTGATTATATTCTACGTCAGGCTGGGGCAACATACCACTTTCCATGGCATTTTGAAAAAAAGGAAAAGGCATGAATATCAGCCCCCTTTTTGTAGAATCTTAATGATTTCAAAAACAACCCGTTTTACAGTATCATGGTCAATATTCCCACCAGATTCTTTTAAGCCCTTAATGGCGACATAAATTTCTTCATTGCCATATCCAAGATACCAAACATACAACCTGTCAAGATAATTTAACCATGACTCTCTGGTTATATCAGAATCTTCTACATCAATTTGTTCAAACTGGTATAAAATATTAAAAATTTTATTAATTCTTTTCTCTGTTTTAGACATTGACGCACCCCTTACCATTCGTTAATATGGGGAATAGAATCAAAGTCTTGAATGAGATAAAAATTAATCTTCTGATAGACCTTTTCACGCATTGTATCAAGATAACTTGATTTT
>CALWAA010000136.1 GCA_944372725.1 uncultured Bacilli bacterium
GAATCTTTTGGAAAAGTAACAGAAGTACAAACAACATTTTCAAATCAAGAAGTAACTAAAGAATTTATAGAGTTAGCTTCATTATTATTGGAATTGAAATAAATTATAATAGGAGGAAAATTTATGAAAGATATAGTAAGTGAAACAATAAGATTATTAAAGGAAAATAATGAAGACCAATATAGAAATGCTGTGGGAGAAAATCTAACAGAAGATACAACAGAAAATACAGAAGTATATAAACAACTAAAGGAATTAGAAAAAGAAAATCATTTTAGTTCTGTTGCAAGATATAGTAATGAGAACGTAAATGTATCTTTCTATACAGAGGATAGACAAGAAATATATGGTAGTATTAATATGGTAAATAAGACAGCAAAACTAACAACAGGTTCAGGACCTAATCCATTAAATCCAGAATTTTTAAATTTATTAAATAAGTTAGCACAAATATTAAAAGGATACAATATGTTACATTATTAATAAGGAGGTGCACCAATGCTATACAATAAAGGTAAAGAATACACTTTAAAATATATAGATATAAATGGACAACAACAAGAGTTAAAATACACACCAGAAAAAGATATGTCTGTTCCAGAAATAATAACAATGTTACAAAATAAAGATAAAAACTTTTACAAATTATTGAAAGAAGTAAACAACAAAAAGGAGGAAAATAAAATAATGAAAGAAGCTAAATTACCAAATATAAGTAAATTTATATATGATTTAGATTCAGGTAAAGGTAATGCTTGGTCTGTTAGTTCTTATACTGAAAATGGAAAAGGTGACAAAATAATTATAGTTAATAAAAATGGTATATCTGATAATACTTACGAAGATATAATTAAAGCTGTTGAGAAGAAATATCCACAATTAAAAGGTTATGAAACAGAAAATCATAATGGAGTTTGGTTTTATTTACAAAAAGATAATAAAAATGAAAGTGAAGAAATTGAATTTAATGCCTCTACATTTGACGAACTAGAAGACGAAGTTACAGAAATGTATGAAAATGACAAAATAGATGACGATATGTATGAAACAATATTAGATTTAATAGATGTTGAAAGATCAAATACAGAAGAATATATAAACAATAGACGTGAAGTAACAAATACAGACTACAAAGATGAAGTCGGTATAGAGGAAGATAATGTAGAAGCCTTAAAGAAAGCTATAAAAGAAAAATTACCAGAGTTAACTACAGAAAGTAAACTTGTAGAAGACGAAGAAGATAATGACATAGAAGTTATTGAAACAGAAGAAACAATAGAGCCAGAAGATACAACAGAATTACAACAAGAAATGGAAGAAGTAGTTACAGAGTTAGATAATATAACAGAAGAAGAAACTTTAGGACTAGAAACAACTGCAGGAACAATAGATGTATTAATAAAAGATGAAGAGGCTGCAATAGATGGATATAATAGTTTTCTAAACCAAATAAAAGATACTATTCCAGAAACAGTATATAATACAATAGAAGAACAATTAAAAGAAGTAATACAAGATGAAGAAGATCATATAAACATATTAAATACAATAAAGGAAAATCTAAATACAACAGAAGCTCCAGTAGAAGAAAGTAAAGAAACAGTATTAACAGAAAATGTAACAGTAGAAGATATATTTAATGAATTAGATATAGATATAGATTCTCCAGCAGCAGAATATGAATGGGATACAGTACAAAAATATTTAGATTCAAATCCAGATATAACATTAGAACAAGCTGTTAAAGATATAAAAGAATATTTTGAAACAGGATTACTATAAAATATAATTAATAATAAACATAAGTAAGTACAATCAAGTACTTACTTTTATTTTGCCAATTTATCAGTAAAATATTATTAGATATTAATATTATAAAAGGAGTATTATAGATATGTTTTATTTAATATTAAATGACGGTAGAAAAGTAAATATGTTATTTGTAAGTAAAGTGTATGTACAAGATACAGATGTTATTTATGAAACAGCTAAAGGAAGTTTAGATGTAATTAAAGAACATTTTGCAAGTACAGAAGAGGCAAATAATAGATATGAAAATTTAAAAGAATTATATGTATAAGAGGTGAAAAAGAAAATGTTTATATTATTAAAGTCAGGAGCTATGTTAAATACTATATGGCTACAAGATTATTATCAAGGAATACACAATAAAAATATATTAGTATATTTATTAGTTAACGGAGTTAAAATAGAAGAAGAATATACTAGTGAACAAGAAGTACAAGATAAAATACAAGAAATAACAGAACAAACAAGTTCAGGATCTACTACTCCAAAATTTAGTATTAAAGTAGTAACAGAGTTACCAACAACAAATATCTCAAGTACTACTATTTATTTATTAAAAACAGGTGAAGAAGATAGTAATTTATATTCAGAATACATATATGTAAATAATAAATGGGAATTACTTGGAACTCAAAAAATGGACTTATCAAACTACTATACTAAAGAGGAAGTAGACAAAATGTTACAATGGAAAGAATATTAATAAAAAAGGAGGTATATAATGGAAAATACATTAACATATAGAAAAAAGATACCTACAGAAATTATTAATATTGGAGATTTAATAATGTTAGACTCAGCAACTGGATATATACAAAAAGCTGTATTAGAATATCCTTGTGAATATAGTATTAATAGTAGTCTTGTTATAGGAATATGTGTAAGTAGCGATAATGAAACACCTGCAACATTAACTATTAATGGAGACAAATCTAATACTAAAAAAAGACAAGAATTTAATGGAGGAGATTCTAATACAGTAGAAACAATAATTATAAATGGAGGAGACTCTACACAAAATCCTAGAGAAATAATACAAGTAGCATATACAGGAGAACAAATGGTAAATGTATGTGGTCCAATTAAAATAGGTGATAGATTATGTATTAGTAACCAACCTGGAAAAGCTATGTCAAGAGATTATTTAAGGCAACAATATTATAATTTAAGAAGTATAGGAAAAGTAATAAAAATAGATAAGAAAAAACAACAAGCTAAAGTATTATTAGATATTGAATAAGAGGAGGTTATTAATAGTGGAAGAAAATCAAGTATATACAATTATATTAAGACACGATACAAGTGCAAATTGGATGATTAATGACCCTGTTTTAGCTTTAGGAGAATATGGAGTAGAAGACGATACACATAGAGTTAAAAGAGGGGATGGACAAAGTAAGTGGTCAGAATTAACTTATGATACTTTTGGATTAGAATATATGTTAACATTTGAAAACATAAAAGGAGATGTTACAGATAATAAAGCTTTACAAGATGCCTTAAATCAAAAATTATCTGTAGATACATTTGAAGATTCTAATAATAGTGTAATTACATCTATAACATTAAAAGAAGAAACAGGAAAAATAGGTAGAATAACAAAAGTAAGTAAAAATGTAAAATTTAATAATACTGTAACAAATTATATAGATATTATTTCAAAAGATAATTCTATTAATGGAATATGGAGTATAGATAATGATGGAGTAAATATATTAAATTTACAAGCTGTTTCTTCTGTAGAAAATTATGCTCCTTATAAAGAATATAAAATTAATCAACTATGTTTTTATAATAATGGATTGTATAGATGTATAGAAACACATATAGCAACTCCAAATTTAGATAAAACAAAATGGGTAACATTATCTTCATTAAATGCTAGCGATATTAATTTTAATCCAGGCTCTACATCTTTAAAATCTAAAACAGTAAAAAATGCTTTACAAGAATTATCAAACAAAGTAGATACAAAAGTAGACCAAACAACACAACCAAATAAAATATATGGAACTAATGGTAAAGGAGAACAAATATTATTAAGTAAAGATGATTTAGGAAAAGTAGATAGTGTTAATAATATTATTCCGGATGAAAATAAAAATGTGACAATAGAAGCAAAAGATATACAATATGATAGTGAAAATAGTACTTTAAATGTAAAACAAGCTATAGATTTAAAAGCCAACAATGTAAATGTAAAGGAACAATTAGATACTAAAATAGATAAAGATATTGGGGATACAGTTGTAACTAATATTGAATTATCTAAAGATACAGATATCCCAGCATTTCATATTGTAAAAGTAGGTACAGATAAAAAAGATAAAACAGATTTATTCTTACATATTAAACCAGAAGGAGATTTACAAACATATATTAAAAATGATGGAATAATAATAGATAGTACAAATATAGATAATAAAATAAATGAATTACAAACAGGTTCAAGTGAATTAGAAAATAGTATAGAACAAGTAAATGCTAAAGTAGATAAAAATACAACTAGTATAAATGAACTAAAGACAACAACTGGAAATTTAAAAAATAGTATAGATACATTAGAAGCAAATGTGGATAATGTGGAAAACCAGGTGGATAGCTTAAATACTAAAGTAACAGATATAGAAGAAAATATAACAAACTTAAATACAGAAACACAAAAACAAATAGAAACTATAAATACAAAGATAACAAGTATAGAAGAAGTAAACACACAACAAACGGAAGATATAAAAACAATAACACAAAGTATAGATGAAGTAAATACAAAAATAGATACAAAAGTACAAGAACTACAACAAAAAGATATAGAACAAGATGAAAAATTAAATAATATAAATACAGTAATAGAAACAATAAATACAGAAATAACTGATGTACAAGAAGATATAGTACAAATAAATAAAGATATAGATAATGTAGAATTAACAAATAGTGAACAAGACGAAAAATTAAATATATTAGATACAGAAATAACAAATTTAAAAAATAAAGATACAGATTTACAATCACAAATAGATGAAATAAATGACTCACAAATAGTACAAGATACAGATGTACAAGATATTAAAAAACAATTAGAAAGTATAAATACAGAAATAGATACTATAAATGAAAAAGACACAGAACAAGATACAAATATTAGTAATATACAAACAGATATAACAGAGTATAAATCACAAATGCAAACAACTATAGAAAGTTTACAACAAAAAGATAGTGCTTTAGATAGTAAAGATAAAGAAATAGAGGCTGAAATAGAAACTATAAAAACAGACATAACAAACTTACAGGACTATGATGATGTACAAGATCAAAACATAAATGCTAATACACAAAGTATAACAGAACTAACAGAAAAACATAATACAGATATTAAAGCATTACAGGATAAAGATACAGTATTAGAAACTAAAAATACAGAACAAGATCAAAGATTAAGTAGTATAGAAACTAAAAATACAGAACAAGATACTAAACTTACACAAATTACACAAACACAAACACAATTAGATAATAATATAAAAGAAGCTTTACAAGATATAACAGATTTAGATAATAAAGTAGAAGGACAACTTGAAGATATACAACAAATAGCAGATGACCAAGCCACAATGATAGAAAGTATAAATAATAGTGTAAGTATAATTAATAATACTATAACAAATATAAAAAATAAAGATACAGAACAAGATAAAGCTATAGATAATTTAACAACTAAAGTTAACAGTAATAATCAAATATTAACAGAAGAAATAAAAAGTATTAATACTTTAAATCAACAACAATCACAACAAATATCAGACATTAATAGTTCTATATCAGATTTAAATAGTTCTATAATGAATATAAATGATACAGTTGCAGATATTAATGCTAGTAACGCACACCTAGACCAAAAAGTAACAAGTATGGCAAACGAATTAACAGCTGCAACAGAAAATAACACAAGACAAGATCAAGAAATAACAGAATTAGATACTAAGTTACAAGAGTTACAAGAAAAAGTAAGTGAAGACGAAACTATAACAGATGGAGAATTACAACAAATAAATACTAAATTAGACGAACTAGATACAGAACTACAACAAACAAATACTAATGTAAGTACTAATACAGAAAACATAGAATTAAATACAGGTAAAATAACAGATTTAGAAAGTAGAGTAGATACAGCAGAAGAAAACATAACAACAAATACACAAAATATAAATAAAAATACACAAGATATAACAACAAATACACAAAGTATAGAAACATTAAATACAGTAATAAAAACAAAATTAGATAAAGATTTTGCAAATAATGTAAATAAAGAGCTAGTAAGTAATTTACAAATATCTCCTATTAATACACAAGAAGAAGCTGTAACATTATTTACTATAGAACAACAAAAATTAAATGTAGAAAATAAAACATCAAGTACTTCAACATTAACTTTTAAATCTACAGATAATACAATACTTGCGACTCCAGAACAAGATGAAAGTGGAAATATAACATCAATTAATTTAGCTACAAATTTAAATACAGATGTTAACTATTTTATAACATCACAAACATTAGATGAAACAATAGGGAATACAAATACTATTCCTCAAAATACAATAACAGCTATAACAAAAGAAGGAGTAGAAGTAGAAGATATTATTACAGATAGTGAAGGTACTTGGTCAAGAGTACAAAGTATAGATGACGAACAACATACAGTAACAACAATAACTTTCCAAAGACAAAAAGATGCTACTTGGGGAACAATACAAGGAACATTATCTAATCAACAAGATTTACAAACAGCTTTAAATAATAAATTAGATAAAACATTTGCAAGTGGTGAACTACAAAATAATATAATGGGAAGTATAGAATTTAGTCCTTCAGGATTAAGAAATGGTGTATTTATAAGAACAAAAACTATTAATCCAACAAATTCACATATAAATACATTTGAATCTTATATAACTTCTGATACAAAACAATTAACATTTACACCCGGCTCAGATGGAATAGATTTAGGTGTAAATATAGAGAATGTAAATTTTGATAATAGTAATACAGGATTAACAAATAATAAAGTAGGAAATGTGTTAAGAGAATTAAAAACATTAGATAATGCTAAAGTAACAACAGAAACATTTAATACATTTAAAACTCAAAATACTCAAGATATAAATAATGCTGTACAAACAGCGACACAAAGTATTACAGAAGCCTATACAAATGCTGATACAGCTTTAAAACAAGAATTACAACAAGCTGATAATAATTTACAACAAAGTATTACAGATTTACAAAGTAATAAATTAGATAAAAATCAGGGAACAAGTAATACAGGAAAACATTTAATAGTAGACGAAAATGGATTAATAACTCCACAAACATATACAGTAGATACAGGAGTACAAAGTGTTACATCGGAATTTAATTTAGTAGATAATGCAGATCCAGATAATCCAAAAATACTACAAGATACTACTAAACTTGATAAATCATTTAGTGAAAAATATTTAACAGAATTTGGAATAGAACAAAATGATAATCAAGGTGTATTAACAGTAAAAACAAGAAATGTAGAAAATAAATCAGATGTTATAAGTACTGTAGATTTTGTAGGATTAGGAAGTATTAAAGTTACATCAGCTTATGATGAAGATAAACAAAATGATACAGTAAAAATAGATGGAAGTGAAATAGTTACACAAATTACAAATGGATTAAATACAAAAGTAGACAAAGTAACAACTCCTAGTGTATTATATGGAGTAAGTGCAGATGGACAACAAACTACATATAGTACTACAGAAATAGGTTCTGTAAATAGTGTTAATGGTGTTGAACCCCAAAAAAATACAACAAATATATTAATAGATGCTACACAAATTAATATAGACGAATCACAAGAAGAAAAACAAACAATAAAAGAAGTAGTAGATAATAAATTAGATAAAGTACAATTAGATACTGTATTATATGGAACAACAAATACAGGAGAACAAACAACATATAAAGTATTTAATAATTATCTAACAAATCCTTTAGTATTATCAGAAGGTACACAAAATATATTAAGATTTAGATATACAAGTGTAGATAATCAAGGAGAAGAAACATTAATTGATAGAAGAGTAGTATCTGAAGATAAAGATATATTATTTGTTGGACAGAAAGATAGTACTGATATACACATTTCTGTAAATTCGGAAAATGTACATTTTGATACAAAGGAAAGTGGATTAACAAGTAATACTATATCAAATGCAATAAGGGAACTAAAAACACTTGACGATGATAAAGTTACGACAGAAAATTTAACAACACAACTTGAAACAATAAATGAAACAATAACAAATAATAAAAAAGAAGTGGATACAACAATACAAGGAATAGAAACAAATATAGATACTATTGAAGAAAATATTACAAACTTAACAAATAATAAACTTGATAAAGTAACAACGGCAAATGTACTATATGGTACAAATAGTACAGGAGAACAAACTACATATTCTACAAATGATTTAGGAAAAGTAGAAACAGTAAATAGTATAACACCAGATGAAAATAAAAATATATTAATAGATGGAACAAATATTAATGTAGATGAAGAAGCCGAAACAAAAGTTACAATAAAAAGTGCCTTAAATACTAAATTAGATAAAGTTACAAAAGTTAATAAAATATATGGTACAAATACAGATGGAGAACAAACAACATATACAATAACTAAACAAGATGATACATATTTATCATATATTACAAATATAAATGTAACAGATAATAATCAATCTTTAGTATTAAATATAGCAAGACCTTTAATTGAAACAGGAGTAAGTACACAACAACAAACTTTAACGTTGTTAAATGTAGATAAAGGTATTAAAGTAGATACTGAAAACGATTTAACATTAATTACAGATTCAGAAACAATACCATTTGATACTAAAACAAGTAACTTAACAAGTACTAATGTAGCAGAGGCAATAAGAGAATTAAAAACATTAGATGACAGTAAAGTAAAGACAACAGACTTTAATAGTTATAAAACAGAAGTTACACAAGATATAGCAGAATCTGTACAAAATAAACCAACAATGTTAGGATATACAAAAGGAACAGAATATACAGTAGGACAACTAGTATATATAACAAGAACAGATAACATTACTTTAATGGCACTTGTATTAAAAAAATTTACAAGTAATAATACAGAAAACAATACAGCTATACAATCATTTAAAGTAGATGTAGATAATAAAAATATTTCATTAATTGGAATACCGGTTGATTGGAATGACGACTTAACAAACAGTGAAACTACAACAACTGAAATAGAAGAAGATACAACAGAAGATGTAAAAGTAACTGAATAAATATAATAAAAGGAGTAGACGTTTTAGTATCTACTCCTTTTCTCTTCTTAAAATTACTAAACAATATGAAAATACATTACATCTAATTTTTGTTAAAATTATAAAAGAAGTAGTCTATAACAACTACTCAGACAAGTTATTATTAAACTACTTATTACTTTTAGATAATGTAATTGAAACATATTATCCTATAATATATAACACCTATAACTATTTATAAAGTAGATTTTTCTGTAAAATATTAATAGAGGTAGATAAAAATATTAAGAAAGGAATAGGTGGTACATTAAATGAAAGTTAAGTTTAGTAGATGTAATTCAAACGAATTAGCTTCACTACCTACAGTAGATGGACAATTAACTTATGTAAAAGATACAAGTGAAAACTATCTTGATGTAGGTACCACTAGAAATAAAATAAGTGACATAGTATTTCTAGAAAATGATGAAGCTTTAGAATCTGTAACTGAACCTTTATCAAGTAAGTTATACTATGTTAAAACATCTAATCAATTATTACATTATAATGGAACAGATTTTGATACTATTAATGATTTTGATGTAAAAGCTGCAGATGTATTATTTACAAGTTCTGAACAAATAAGTGCAACAAATGTACAAGAAGCTTTAGAACAAATAAATACTAAAGCTGTTAATAATACAACAAGTATAACTGAATTAACTGGAGATGTACAAACTAATGCAGACAATTTATCTACATTACAATCAACAGTACAAGGTATATTACAGAAAAATACACAACAAGATCAAAGTATTTCTACAATTGAAACTTCTATAAGTGATTTAGAAGAAAGTGTAGAACAATTACAAAATAGTGTTCCAACAGATGAAAGTTTTAATCAATTAGCAGAAAGAGTAACAAATGTAGAAAATAAAAATACACAACAAGATACAGCTATAAGTGCTATACAAACAAAAAATACAGAACAAGATAATACTATTTCTACAATCTCTGGAAAAGTAACAGTAAATGAAGGAAAAATTAAAACATTAGAAACTTCTGTACAAGGAATAGAAACAGATATTAGTAATATTAAAGAAGAACAAACTACACAAAATAAAGCTATATCAGATTTAAAGGAAAGTAATGTAACTATAACAGCAGACATAACAAATCTTAAAAAAGCAGATACTACATTACAAAATAATATAGATACTGTATCAGGAAAAGTAACAACTAATGAAGGAAATATAAGTACATTACAAAGTACAGTAGGTACACATACAACAGATATAAACTCTTTAAAAAGTAGAGTAACAGTAAATGAAGGAAATATAACAACTAATACACAAGATATTAGTGATATTAAAGAAGATATAAGTACAATAGAAGGAAATGTAAGTTCTATATCTACAACAGTTGGACAACATACTTCAACTATATCAACTTTACAATCTAATGTAAATACTAATACACAAGATATAACAACATTAGAAGGTAATGTAGAAACAAATACACAAGATATAGAAACATTAGAAACAAATTTAGGTACTTTAGAAGGAAAAGTTAATACAAATACTTCTAATATAAGTTCTTTAAAAACAAGAGTATCTACAAATGAAACAGATATAGATAATTTACAAAGTAGTGTAAGTACTAATACAGAAGATATATCAGATTTAAAAACAAGTGTAGGATCTTTAAATACAACTGTATCTGGACATACAACAAGTATAAGTCAAAATGCTCAAGCGATAGAAAGTATTCAAGAAGAATTACAAAGTACACAACATTTTAGAGGGTATTATAGTACAATTAATGAAATAACTTCTCTTGAAGGACACGTAGGTGATTTTGCTTATTGTGCAGAAGATGGGTATAAATATGTGTATGGAGGAACAGGTTGGACAAAAACTACAGAAACAGTACCAGATAAAGCTGTAGATAAAACAACAATAGTTCCACTAATGGACGGTACTGCTAGTATAGGAAATGATAATAGATATGCTGCTGGAGACCATAGACACCCTACAGATACAACAAGGGCAAGTGTAGAACAATTAGAATCACACACAGAAAATACAAGTAATCCTCATAATGTAACAAAAGCTCAAGTAGGATTAGGAAATGTAGATAATACTTCTGATTTAGATAAACCAATTTCTACATTAACACAACAAGCTTTAAATAATAAAGTAGACAAAATAACTGGAAAAGGGTTATCTACAAATGACTATACAACAACAGAAAAAGAAAAATTAGCAAGTTTAACTAACTATAATGATACAGAAATAAAAGAAGATATTACAACTTTACAAGGAACTGTAACAGATCTATCAGAAACAGTAGATACAGTAAATACAACTGTTGACACTTTAAATACAACTGTAACAGGCTTATCTACAGATGTAGGTACTAATAAAACAAATATAACTACATTACAAGGTAAAGTAAATACTTTAGAAACAGATGTAGGAGAAGTAAAAGAAACAGTTACAGAAATAAATCAAACAGTTGAAACTTTAAACACAGATGTAGAAGGTTTAAATACTGATTTAACATCTTTAACAAATACAGTATCTGGACATACAACAAGTATAGGAGAAATAGAAACAGATGTAAGTAATATACAAGGTACTGTTTCAAATCTACAAACAAGTGTAAGCAATAAAGTAGACAAAGTAACTGGAAAAGGATTATCTACAAATGATTTTACAAATACATATAAAAGTAAATTAGATAGTTTAGAAAACTATGACGATACAACTATAACTCAAAATGTATCTACATTACAAAGCAGTGTAAGTACTGTTGAACAAAAAGTATCGAATATAGAAGAGGATGTAGGCACTAATACAACAGATATAACAAGTTTAAAAGGTAGTGTAAGTACATTACAAACTAATTTAGGTAACAAGGTAGATAAAGTAAGTGGAAAAGGATTAAGTACTAATGATTATACTACAACTGAGAAAAATAAACTTGCAGGTATAGAAGCTAATGCTAATAACTATACATTACCTAAAGCTAGTTCTACAGTACTTGGAGGTATTAAACTTGGAGCTAACTTAACAATGGATGGTAATGGAGTAGTTAGTGCCAAAGATACAAACACAACTTACAATGTAATGACAGGTGCTACAAGTAGTACAAACGGTCAATTAGGTTTAGTTCCAGCTCCACAAAGAGGACAACAAAATTCTTTCTTAAAAGGCGATGGAACTTGGGGAACTGTAGAGTCTGCTACTTATGGAGAAGCTACACAAGATCAATCAGGTTTAATGTCAGCAAGTGATAAAACTAAACTTGATGGAATACAAACAGGTGCTAATAATTATACATTACCAAAAGCAAGTACAAGTACACTTGGAGGTATAAAAGTAGGAAATAATTTAACTATAGAAAATGACGGTACTTTAAATGCTATAGATACAAATACAACTTATAGTGTTATGACTGGTGCAACAAGTAACGCAGACGGAGAATCTGGATTAGTACCTAAACCAACAAGTGGAAACCAAAATAAATATTTAAAGGCAGATGGTACTTGGAGTACTCCAACAAATACAACATATACTAACGCAACACAAAGTAAAGATGGATTAATGAGTCAAGAAGATAAAACTAAACTGGATGGAATAGCTACAAATGCTAATAACTATGTACATCCGACTGCATCAGGATATAAACATATTCCATCTGGAGGACAAACAGGTCAAGTATTAAAATGGAGTGCCGATGGAACAGCACAATGGGGTACAGATAATAATACAACTTATACAAATGCCACAACATCTAAAGCAGGTTTAATGTCAGCTTCTGACAAAACTAAACTCGATTCATTAAGTAATTATGACGATACAGAATTAACAGAAAGTATAGGAACAATAGAAACAAGTATTACTAATATAGAAGAAGATATAAATACTTTAACAACAACAGTAGGAAATAAAGTAGATAAAGTAAGTGGAAAAGGTTTAAGTACAAACGACTATACTACAACTGAAAAAAATAAATTAAGTGGTATAGCAAGTGGAGCTACAAAAGTTGCTAAAAGTAATACTAATGGAAATATATTAATAAATGGAACAGAAACAACTGTATATACAAAACCGGATCTAACTAAACAAGAAGTTGTAGATGCTTTAGGATATACTCCACCAACAACAAACACAACTTACAATGTAATGACAGGAGCAACAAGTAGTGCGGCAGGTAAATCTGGATTAGTACCACAACCAGCAGCTGGAAAACAAACATCATTCTTACGTGGAGATGGAACTTGGGTAGTACCAACAAATACAACTTATACAAATGCCACAACAAGTAAAGATGGATTAATGAGTAGTGAAGATAAAACAAAACTTGATGGAATTACTGCAGGAACAAGTAATCCACTTGCAAATGGTACAGTTAGTGTAGGTACAAGTACAGCTTATGCTAGACAAGATCACAGACACCCATTACAAACAACAGTATCAGGAAATGCCGGAAGTGCAACTAAATTACAAACTGCCAGAACTATAAACGGAGTAGCTTTTGACGGAACTAAAAATATTACGATAGATGTCGGACAAGGACACACAATATTAAATAGTTCTGGAACAGAAATGGAAACTAGAACTAAATTAAGATTTAATCATTCGACAGTAACAGACGATGAAGAAAATGATGTAACAATAATAACTCCAACAGATACAACTTATAGTGTAGCAACAACAAGTGCAAATGGTTTAATGAGTAGTGCAATGGTAACTAAATTAAATGGAATAGCTACAGGTGCTACAAAAAATATGGCAAGTAGTACTACACCTAAAGCTAATGGTACTGCAAGTGTTGGAACAGAAGCTAATTTTGCAAGAGGAGATCACGTTCACCCATTACAAACAACTGTAAGTGGAAATGCTGGAACAGCTACAAAACTTGCAACCGCTAGAACAATTACTTTAAGTGGAGCTGTAACAGGTAGTACAACATTTGACGGTAGTGCTAATAAAACTATTACAACAACTTTAAGTAATATTGATGCAAGTAAGATTACAAGTGGAACAATAAGTATCGATAGATTACCGGCAGCCGCACTTGAGAGATGTGTAGTAGTAGCAAATGATACTGCAAGGTTTGATTTAACAGCAAGTGATGTACAGCTTGGAGATACCGTAAAAGTAACTGCTACAAATACAATGTATATGGTTACAAATACAAGTGAGTTGGATAATGAAAATGGATATACAGAATTTAGTGCTGGACACGCTGCAACAGCAGATCAAGCAACTAAAGCAAACCAATTAACAACTGCAAGAACAATAAATGGAACTGCATTTAATGGAACTGCAAATATAACAACTGCTAAATGGGGTACATCAAGAAACATCTATATACAAGATGCTAGTAAGGCACATACAGGTACAGCAGTAGCGGTAGATGGTAGTGCAAATGAATATTTATTACTACCAAGTACAATAACAGCTGCACTATCTGGAAATGCTACAAGTGCTACAACAGCAACACAAATAAAATATACATTACAAAATCCTACATCTTCAAGCACTTATGTATTACCTTTTGTAAGTTCTGCAAGCACTGCAAACAAAACAGCGTATATAAATAATGGATTAAGTTATAATACACTTGAAGGTACAACAAGTGCTACAGGTTATGGAACATTAATACTTGGAAATAGTACTAAATCAGGAACAGCTGCAAATAAATATGGACAAATAAGATTATATGGAACAAGTTCGGGATATACACAAATTAAAGCTGGAAGTTCTACAAGTAACTTTACATTAACATTACCTAACGCGACAGATACTTTAGTTGGTGTAAGTGCTTCACAAGCATTAACAAATAAAACATATAATGGTTATACACTTGCAGCAGCTTGTGCTAAAGGAGTAGTAACAAGTGTAGATACAAGTGCTAACTTACCTACTTCAAATGCTGTTAAAACATTTGTTGAAGGAAAAGGATATAAAACAACAGATAATAACTATTATCCAACAACCTGGGCTTGGACAAATGGAACAACAAGTGGTCCAACTGCTAAATTAACAGGTAGTGGAATGAGTGCAGTAGCAGTTGCGGCTATACCTAGTGCAAGTGGAACAACACAAAGTGGTATTGTAACAACAGGAGCTCAAACATTTGGAGGGGTAAAAACATTTAGTTCAGCTCCAAAACTAAGTACAAATACATTAACAACAAGTAGTGGATATACAGTAACAATTCCAAATGCGGCGAGTACATTAGTAAATTTAAGTACATCACAATCTTTAACAAACAAAACATATAATGGTTTAACATTAACAGAAGGAAGTACAAACTTTACAATTAAAGGTGGAAGTACAACAGAAAGAACATTAACAGTAAACGCAAGTTATACATTAGGAGCTGCTTGTGCTAAAGGTGTAGACACTAGTATTACAAAATCTTCAACAAGTACAAACTTACCAACAAGTAAAGCTGTTGCAAACTTAGTTAAAAGTGTATCAGGTTGTACAACACAGGCAACAAGTTTAACTTGTACTTTACCTGATAATTTATAAAAATAAATACAACCTCCCATTAGTAATCCTAGTGGGGGGGGGGTATGTTACACAAACATATCCCAGAAAGGGATATAAAATGAGTACAGTAAAACAAAAATATTTAAAAGATGAAAGTGGAAGTAAAATAAGTCCAATAACAAGTGGTGATAGTGTTTTTGATAAAACAAATAACCCTATAACAGAATGGGATGGATATGAAGGTTCTTTGGCGGGATGGTATATATTTCCAAATGGTAGAATGATTATACAATGGGGACAACAAAAATTATCAACAACTAATAGTTGGTTACAAGATGGTGCGGATTATTATAAAAATGTAAATTTATACCAGTCTATATTTGGAGGAGAATGTTTTGCTAATTTTTCTTATGCTAATGGTATAAACCATGCCGGAGCTACTCTATTAAAAAGTTCTGGTAGTACTAATTTTAATATTGTAAGACTAAGAACAAAAGTTAATCCAGCTGACATAAAGGGTGAATGTAATATAAATTGGTTTGTTATTGGAGTACTTTCATAAAAAGTATAAGGAGTCGTATATTATTTATATCTCCTTATACTTAATAAAAAGATAATGTAAATATTATCTATTTAAGGAAAGGAGATATTTAATATATGAGTACAGTAAAACAACAATATATTAGAAATACAGAAAATAATATAATCTCTCCTGTAACTTCTACAAAAAGTGTGTATACGGGGGGCAAGCCTTAAATAGTGTTTTAAGTAATTTGTATGAATCCAAAACACTATTTACAGGTTTAACATACGGTAATTTTAAAATAACAGATTATATGAGTAATTATAATTTATTAAGAATAGATATACAAAATAATTCAAGTGTATTTGATGGACAACAATGTTTTAACAGTCATTTTATATGGGTAGTAGATGATGTACAATTTGCTATAAGTGGTATATTTTATATAGGTTCTACATATATGTATTTGTATAATACAGTTTTAAGTTTTGTAGGATTAAATGTAACACAGACTAATAATAATTTAATTAGAATACAACATAATATTAGTAATAGTACAAGTGCTGTTACTTCTAATGGTTTGTATATAAAATCTGTAGTAGGTTATAGAAAAATACAAAGTACTTAAAAAAAATAATATTTATAATTATCTTTCTTATATAAGAAAGGAGTTATAAATAATGTCAACACCAATAAAATATTTAAAAGATGAAAATGGAAATACAATAAGTCCTGCTGTAAGTGTAGATAGTATATTCATACAGGGGGAGGTAAACTAGTTGACTACATATATCCTATAGGTAGTATTTATATGTCAGTTAACAGTACAAACCCTTCACAATTATTTGGACGGTACGTGGACTCAACTTAAAGACAGATTTTTATTAGGAGTTGGAGATACATATATAACAGTAAATAGTACTGGCGGGGAAGCCAGACATATATTAACAGAAGATGAAATGCCTGTACACCAACACACTAATAATAGTATTTATGCTACAACTCCTGGTACAGGTACTGTAATTGGAACAGCCGTATCGGGTGGAACTGGAACAGTAAACTGGTATGCGGATAATACAGGATTTCAAGGAAAAAATTATGCTCACAATAATATGCCACCCTATTTAACTGTTTATATGTGGAAACGTACGAAATAAATACATATAAATATAACTTATTTAAAAACAGGATATATAATTATAACTTCTAATAAATTTTAGGAGGTAATTATATAATGGATGTAAAAAGTAAATATTTAAAAGATGAAACAGGTGAAGTAATTAGTCCTGTTGTAAGCACACAAACTGTATATGATGCCTCTGGAAACACTTTGGGGGGGTATTGTACCTATTGGAACAGTACTTCCTTATGTAGGTAAAACTGCACCATTAAATTATTTATTATGTGATGGTTCAGTTTATAATAAAAGTGATTATCCAGAATTATATAATTTAATGTTAGCAAATTCTTCCATAGGAATTACAAATACAACATTTTATGTACCTGATTTAAAAGGAAGATTTGTTTTAGGTTATAATAGTGGTATTTATAATATAGGTGTAACCGGTGGAGAAGTAACTCATACTTTAACAGTTGATGAGATGCCTGCACATACTCACAGTTTAGCTATGCAAGCGGGAAATCAAACTGGAATAATAGATAAAATTTCTGTTAACGACTTTGTAAATTGTAATTGGTATTCACACGTGGAATACACAGGAGGAAACCAACCCCACAATAATATGCCACCATATATAGTTTTAAATTATATAATAAGAGCCAAATAATAAAAACTGAACCTTCACAAAAAGTTTGGAGGTTTAAGAAATGGCAAATAAAATAAGTTATATTGAAAATGAAAATGGAGAAAAAATATCTCCGGTTACAAGTGTAGATTCTATTTATACAGAAGACGGTAAAAAATTATTAGATGCTTTACACCCAGTAGGTAGTATTTATTTATCTACATCTAGTACAAATCCTAGTACTTATTTTGGAGGTACTTGGGAAAGATTTGCGAATGGACAAGTATTAGTAGGTGTAGATACACAGGAAACAGAATTTAATACAGTACAAAAAACAGGAGGAAATAAAACACATACAGTTACTTTAGATAAAGTACCGGCTCATACTCACAGTATTCCAAAATTAAGTGGAACAGCTGCATCTGCTGGAAGTCATACACATAGTGATACATTTGCAGTAGCAAGTGCTGGGTCCCACACACATAGACTAAAAAGAGGGGACGGTTCTACAGATTTTTCAGGTTTAGGTGAATTTACAAATAGAAAAACAGGTAAAGAACCTGTTCAACAAGCTGGAAGTTTTATTTGGGATGGTGTATCTGCTACAACAACTTCAGCGGGCGCACATACTCACACTTTAAATGGTTCTATAAGTTCTGGAGGAGTACATACACATACAGTATCAACCAAACCAAGTACTACAGGTAGTACAGGTAGTAGTATAAGTATTAATTTTAATGTACTACAACCTTATATCACTTGTTATATATGGAGAAGAACACAGTAAACTATTAATGTATAAAAGATAATTATTTTCCCTCTAATGTGTAAGTCATTAGGGGGGGGGTAGTTATTGAAAATAAAACTACTCCCAAATATTGAGAGGAGTAGATAAAATGAATGTAAATGGTAAATATTTAAAAGATGAAAGTGGAAATATAATTTCACCCGTAGTAAGTACAGATAGTATATACCACAAAGGTATAAATGCGTCTGGTATTATAGAAGCTTTAATTGAAGACCCAACATTCGAACTTTTATATAAAGGTGATGCTACTGTACCAGGTAAAAGTTCCAATGAAAAACTTACTATAACATTACAGAATAATATACAACTTTATGATATGCTTATGTTTGTAAATATAGCACGTGTTAGTTTTATACATAAATTACCAAGCGAAAATTATGTGTTACAAAATGATGAACGTAGTGTTGGTTTTATGGATATAAGTAATTGGGGTGGTGAATTTGTAAATTTTTTCGGATTTTATACACAAAAAATATCAAATACACAAATACAATTATATAGTTCAAGATTAGCAACTATAACCACAACAGGTACTATTTCTGCATATGATGACTATGCTACAAATATAAATGCTATATATGGATTTAATACAAACCCAGGCGGTTAATCTCTACAAATAAACCCTAAAATATTATTAGTAAAAAACAATGAGGAGGGTAATAAATGAAATATCAATTAACAAGATGTAGTTCTACAACTTTAAAGGATGTTCCAATACAAGACGGACAAATAATATATGTTAAAGATACAGGAGAACATTATTTAGATGTAGATACACAACGAATAAAAGTAACAAATAAAACATTAGAACAAAATGTACAAGATATTATAAATAGTTTAAATACAAAAGTAGAACAAACTACCGAAATAAATAAAATATATGGAACAAATGAAACAGGTAATCAAACTACTTTTAATAAAAACGATTTAAATAAAGTGGATGATGTGCAGGTTAACGGTGTATCTATATTAAATGATAAAGTTGCAAATATAGATATACAAAGTATTAAAACAGATTATAATACAAAAATAGATAATTTAACACAAACAGTAAATACAAATAAAAGTAATACAGATAAAAGTATAGAAGAAATAAACAATATCTTACAAGATTTGTCTAATACAATAGATGCAAATAAGGGTAATGTGGATACAAGTATTACAGATTTACAAGAAGATATAACAAATTTAAATGATAACAAACTAGATAAAACATTTGCAAGTAATGTAGATAATAGTATAACAGCAAATATAGAATTTAGTCCATCAGGACAAAGAAATGGTGTTTATATTAAGGCAACTATGTTGAACCCAACAGATTCTACAACACAGGAATTTGGTTCTTATTTATATTCAAGTACAGATGATATTGTATATACAGGAAAAGAAGACGGTATAGATACAACTATTCCTAAGTTAAATACACTTGAAGAAACAATAAATACAAATAAAACAGAAACAGATAAAAGTATGGCAAATTTATCTGAAACAGTTTCTAACAATAAAGAAGAATTACAGAAAAGTATTAATACCAACAGTTCTAATATTTCACAGTTACAAACAAGTGTTGAAACATTAGAAACAAATGTGGATACTAATACAGAAGATATAAATACATTACAAACACAGGTAGAAACAAATACTGGAAATATAACAACTAATACAGAAGATATAAATACATTAAAGTCCAATGTTAGTGAACTACAAACAAGTGTTGAGGATAATACACAAATTATTACAACAATGAATAGTAGTATTACACAAAATACAAATGATATACAAAGTTTAACAACAAGAGTTACATCTGCTGAAAATAATATAACTGAAAACACAACTAACATAAGCAATAATACTCAAAGTATCGGTAATATAAATACAACACTTGAAAATCAAGCAGATAGTATAAGTGTACTAGAAACACAGACAGAAACAAACAGAGTAACAACACAAGCAAATACAGTTGCAATACAAGGACTTGTAAATCAATTTGATACATATCATCATTATTTTCAAGGATACTATGAACATACAGCAGATATACAGGAATTAGAGGCTGAACGTGGAGACTATGCTTATAATGGAGAAACAAATACAATATGGGCATTTGATACAGTATGGTCTGATACATTTGACCCAATACCTTCTGATATGGGTGGAAAAACACAAACAACTCCGCTTATGGATGGTGAAGCAAGTGTAGGTAGTGAAAATTATTATGCAGCAGGTGACCATAGACACCCTACAGATATTACAAGAGCAAGTGCTGAAGATTTAACGGCACATATTAATAATAAAACAAATCCACATAGTGTAACAAAAGAACAAGTTGGACTTGGTAATGTAGATAATACAAGTGATATTAATAAGCCAATATCAACTGCAACACAAAACGCTTTAGATTTAAAACAAAATATTACAGATAATACATTATTAACAGATTCAAAAATAATACCAAATTCAATTAATGAATTATATACTAATTTAAAATCATTACAAGATTTAATGGCACAAACCTATTTAATATATAAACACAATAGTTTTGAAATAACAAACGGAAAAACAATTAATTTTCAATTAAGGGAATTTGTAGATATAGATGATACAATGATAATAGATGAAAATTATGCTTATACTAACAGTAAGAATACATATAGATTATTAAGTACAGAAAGTAGTATTACAGAACTTGGTTTTTGCTCAAACGGTTGGATAGGATTTAAGCAAAATAATACAGAGTATGTATATTTAAACCAAAAGTTTATGGAAATGTTTGCAAGAGAACTTGGAATGACAAATGAAGGATATCAAGGAGATGGATGGTATAAATATACTATGAGTTTTGGTTCTGGTGTAATAAATATGGACTTTGAAAAAATTAATTATACACAATTAAGTGGTGTACAAACTATGAAAATAAGTTCTATTACAGAAGGTAGTGCCGCAACACCTGTTACAAGTATAAACAGTAATGATTTACAATATATTGCTAATTTTATTAAAATAGTAGAATAAAAATAAATAAAAATAGTGGAAGAATAGTATATATTCTTCCTTTTTTGTTCTTAAAATACTAGTAAAATAATATTAGTAGGAGGTTGTAATTATGATTAATTTTAGTTTAAAAACAATGACAACTTATTTAGACAGTAAACTTGGATCTAAAGGACATTTTGAAAAGAAATTTGGATTAGAATATTTAGTTCCAAATGTAGATGAAGAAAAACTTTTAGAAGCCGGGTTTGAATTTATTGGTTACGATTTTGAACATAATTATCCAATGTATAGATACGAAAATTTAGAAGCATTTTATAATGAAACAATATTACACATTTACGAAATAGGAAATTAAAAAGGAATGTGATATTATAATGGAATACGAAAAACTAATAGAAAATGAACCAATTAAAATTGGAGATTTAATAGAATTGGATCCTATAACAAATAAAGTTACACGTGCAGTAAATAAATGGAGACAGACAATAAAAGTTATAGGGGTATGTATAAAAATCGAAAATAACCGTATTGTCGTAGCAAATAGAGGTATTGTAGATGTAAATGTAACTCGGATTATTTTGTATAGGAGATAAATTAACATCTAGTAACGTACCACGGAAAAGCTATGGCAATAAAATATCCACAAGACGAAACACAATTTAACATTAGAAGTATAGGAAAAGTAATAGAATTATATAGATGTTACGATGTTACAAAAGTGTTACTTGATGTGGAATAATATTTTAAGAAAGGAGGCACTATATTGGGACTTTTAAATAGACAAGATAGTAGAATTTTTAGAAGATATTTTAGTGAAATGTGTAAACTTATTGGACAAAGTGTACGGATACCAATATGTAACTAAAAAAGAAATGACAATACATAGTGAAGATAATAGTGAATTTTCTATGCCAATAAGATTAGATATAATATTTGATGAAAATCCTACTGTCGATACATTAAATAAATTAGGCTGGGTATCAGAAATAGGTGAAGAAAAACCTATTATAATAAATGTTCCATATAATACACCTAATCTAACAGTAAATGCTAGAATAATAGTGGAAAGTGTAGATGGAGTAAAAAGACCTAGAGTATTTAAAATAACAAAAATAAAAAGTGATTTAGAATACCCAGATGCTTATACTTGTTCCGTAGTACCTGTATTCGATCAATATAAACAAAAAAATCAATATACTTTAGTAAACGCAGAAAAAGTAAATCAGGAAAAATCAGAAAGAACAAGTGAGGATCAACCTTATCGTTATATAACAAATACAGAAGATATAGATACAACTCCAGAAAAACATAAAGAGTGGGAAAATACATTTAATTTTATAAACGATAAAAATAGTCCATATAGTGGTTAAATAAATTATGATATTATTTCAATTTCAATTTTCACAAGTAGAAAATGAAAAGGAATATAGTATTATTCCTGATTTCTGTAAATGGTTATGTGAACAAATATTTATAAGAATAAATACAAAAGTAAATAGAAGAAAAATACAATTAAGACTTAAATATTTATATACAGTACCTTGGATAAAATGGAATAAACATAGATACATAGAAACAGAAACAATAATAAATACAATACATAAATGTTTAACATTTAAGCAATATAGAAAAAATGTATGGAGAATAATAACGGAACCTAATACATTAATACCTGGAACAAAAACAAGTATGGATAGATTAATAAGGTTTATCAATTATGGAGATAATGAAATGAGAGCAACAGGTATGTTCACACTAATACAAAGGTATTATACATATAATGAATTACAAAATCTATGGCAGTTATATTGTATGAAAGAATTAGGATATATGACAGATACAAGAATAATTGGAGAAGCAAAAAGAAATTAGATATTTATTTATAATTACATATAATTACATATAATTACATATAATTACATATAATTACATATAATTACATATAATTAATGTGTGGAAGGAGGAATAAAAGTTTGAACAACGATAGAGAATTAACAGAATCTAAAATAAGGGAACAAAATGTTTCAGTATATGCTTACGATTTAGCGTTAGTGGAAGATTTAAGAGCTAGATTCAGTAAATCTCCTGTAAAAGACAGTGAAATAAATAAAAATGTACAGATTGGACCTACAGAACAAATGTATAGAATTATAGGAGAATTAAGTGGTGACCAACCTATACTTCCTTTTGTTAGTTTACAAAGGTTAAATTGGACATTAAATTTAGATAGACAACGGATTCCAAACTTTCGTTGGTGATATGGTTTTTACTCGTCTAGCACCCGATAATAAACCACAAGAAGTTAGAGCAAGAGTAATACCTATTACAATAAATTGGCAATTAAGTGTGTGGACTAAAGATAGAATTACAAATGATGCTATAGTACGTGAAATACTTTGGTATTATCATCTAAGACCTAGTTTATTAGTATATGTACAACACGGATTAAATATAGCACATAAATTTAATATATACTTTAATAGTGAAATAACAGATAATAGTGATATTGCAAATCATATTAATAATGGAACATATTTTAGACAAGATTTAAGTTTATACAGTGATGACTCATACTTATGGCAAGCTAACTATATTAATAAAGTTGAAGTAGCTCCACAATTATACTTTAACTATGGAGTATCACAAAATACAGATCCTTCCTATACAAATATAGAAATAAATACTAAAAATAAGTAAAATAATAGTGAAAGGTGGGGAGATAATTGAATAAAAAAGTAATAAACATAACTAAAAGAAAGCTTAAATTAGTAAATACAGTTTTAGAACCTCTAAAACCAGTTGTATTAAAAAGTTACGAATTAACTAATTTAGTACAAAAAACTATTGAAAGTTACGAAAATTTAGGATTTGTAAAAACTTTTGATATTGAGGAAGAACCTTTACTATATACACAATTACCTGAATATAAAGAAGAACAAATACAAAAACAAATAGAAGAACAGAAGATAGAAGAAGTAGTTGAAGAAACAGTTGAAGAAACAGTTGAAGAAGTGAAAGAAGAACCTAAACAACAAACTAAAAAACAAAGAAAAAATACTAAAAAACAAGAAGTAAAAGAAGAAACAGTTGAAGAAGTGAAGGAGGAAGAAAATAAAGATGAATAAATTAAATGAAGCTTTAGAAGTACACGATACTTTAAATCCTTTACTTTGGAACGAAGATAAAACTTTAAAAGAGGATGTATTTGAAAAATTATCTAATATTGCTCAAGAATTTTTAAAATTTATAGAAATTCCATTAAATATAGTAGATATAGAAATAGTAGGATCTAATGCTTCTTATAATTATAATAGCCAAAGTGATATAGACTTACATATTATAGTTAATAGTGAAGTTAATTTTATAGAACCAACTATATTAAGACAATTATATAATGATAGAAAAGGTGCATTTAATAGAGATTATGAATTAGAAATTAATGGACTTCCAGTTGAATTATATATAGAAGATGTGAAAGACGGTAATGCTACAAATGGAAGATATAGTATTTTAAAAAATGAATGGGTAAAATTACCCGAACCAATAACTTATGAAATTCCAGATATTACTACTAACTTAAATGAAATGTTAGAAAAATGTTTTAAAGTTTTAAAAAGTGATGATGCCGAAGAAGTAAGAACATTAATAAATGATATTTATATGATGAGAAAATTAGGACTTGCCGAAGATGGCGAAGCTAGTATTGGTAATTTAGTGTTTAAAGAGTTAAGAAATATGGACATAATGACAGCTTTAAAAGAACATTATTATGAATTAAGAAGCGAAGAATTAAGTTTATAATAAAATTTGTATAATAGGCTTTACAAATTTTTAAATATATGTTATAAAAAACTTATAATAAATTTAGGAGGTAAAAATAATGGATTTAAAAGAATCAAAATTCGATTTAGAACAAGCTGCAGGAGAAGTATATGAAAAAGCAGAACAAATTTATAAAGGTAGTGAAATTAATCAAGATACACTAACTGGAGTTTTACATAGATTTTTTAAAGATACGTTTACAGCTAGACAATTACAAGCATTAGAAGATTATTTTGAAGAACAAGAAAAAATATTCTATGATATGTACGGTGGAGAAGGAGATTTACAAGAAAATAAAAAAATAACAGAAGCGACTGACTCAACAATGGATGGAAAAGATGTTACAAACGATTTTCAAATGATGAAAGCCTTTACTAGTAATTTTGGACCAGTAAAAGTAATAAAAAATTCTTATGATAAAAATTATTATATTTATAGAGCTGATGAAACAAATACTAATAATTATTTAGATTTTTCAAAAAGTAAAGATTATATAGAAGGATGGCTAAATGGAGCTATAAAAGCCAAAAATAATGTTATAAGTTCCAAAACAGAATCTTTACAAGAAAACGCACGATTAGGAAGAATACCAACAAGTGAGTTACCAGATTTTTGTTATTCATATAATGAAACTACAGGTGAAATAATTGTAATTAAAAAAGGAGTAGAAGGATACTATCCATCAGAAATTAAATTAGATGATACACTTGTAGGGGATGAAAGAAAACAACGAGCAGAAGAATTAATAAAAGAACAAAACGAAATACTTGGTGTAACAGATGACCAAAAATTACAGATGGAATTAAATAGTATGTTTGGTTGGGATAAAACAGAAAGTAGATTAAATGAAGTATTAGAAATAGACGGAGAAGATGTTAGTATAGATTCAATATTCCATTTTCCAAATGTAATTTTTGCAATGCAGGAAACTTGCCGTGAAGCTATAATGGAATTAAACTCAGAGGATAAAGCCCCTGTTACAGAAAAAGATATAAGAGTTATATATAATGAATTAAGTAAATTAGAAGATATTGTAAATAAATATTTAGAAAAAGCTAATCCAGACGAAAATATAACAGAAAGTAAAAAAGTAACAGAAACAATAGATGGAATGGAAGATTTTGAAAAACAAGACGATTATCCAGAAATAGATTTATCTTTATATAATACAGAAGCACAAGAAGCTTTAATATTTATAGAAAATCACATAAATACATTATCAAAAGAACAAATACACGAATTAGCAGATAAAGTATTTATGGAAGATATATATACAATAAAAGATTTTATGAAATATTTAGTAACATCTGATAACGATGATATAGTAGAAATAGCACAAGAATTTAAAAAATACTTACCAGAAAATAAAAAAGTAACAGAAGGATATGTAATAGGACTATCTACTAAAACTGTTAGAGAATTAGCTGAGGACGAAGTTTATGATAAATATGTACAAGATATAAATGACGGACCAGTAGGAACATTAAGCATAACAACAACAGATAATATAGAAGACGCTTTACAAATAGAAGAAAAATTTGATGCTTATACTTTAGCAGACGAAATAAAAGAAAGATATCCAGAATGGAATAGTGTTGTAGCATTTTTTAAATAAAGTGCTACAACTTAAAATATATTTAATACGAAAGGAGTAGTTAAATGAGTCCATTTGAACAGTATAAAGATGAAATTAATTACGACGTTATATTAGAAGGTAATATAAAATATAGAGTTAAAGGATTTGACGAATCTCCTAAACCAACTGAAGATCAATTAATAGACGGAGAAGAAAAAATATTTAAGTATATTGATAATCTTTTAACAAATGAAGATTATTTATATGAATGTTTTAAAGAAACAGGTATTGCACGTGGACGTATATATGGAGAATTTTCAGATAAAGATGTTAATGAAGATAAACTATATTTTAAATTTGGTATTTCTACACAAGAAGCTGAAAAAGAAATAGTAATAGAAGATGTAGTAGATTACTTTAAAGGATTTATGGAAGATTTAGATAGTGATGTAGAACTACAATCTGTTACAGGTTGGTCAAGTGAGGACGAAGAAGTAGAACCAACAGATATAGTGTTAGAAACTTACGGGGAACCTACTGTTAATATTATTAAAAATGATTTAACAGAAAATGTGGATTTAAATAATATTGATAGACAATTAGTACTTGAAGGTAAACTAAATTTTATTAAAGAAAATAATTATAAAGTACTACAATTAAATGACTCTGGTACAATAGAATTATATGAAAATAATAAATGTATTAGTATGACACCTTTTTCTAAATTAGGGGTACAAAAATTATATAAAACAATTATAACAGAAGGGTATGAATTAACAGATCAAGATATAAAAATAGATCCACAAAATTTAGAACAAACTAAAGAAAATGTGGAACAAGCTATAGAACAAGTAGATGAAATACAAGAATTAAAAAATACTTTAAATGACAAAATAGATAATCTTACAACAGAAAGTAAAATGGAAGAAGAAAAAATAAATCATTTTGTATCAACAGAATTTACACAAAGAAAATTAACTCCAAACGAAATATATGATATTAAACCTGAACAAGATTTTACAATAGAACAAGTTGGATACTTAACAAAAGTATTTGGATCATTAGAAGGATTTAAAGCTAGTATATCTGAATTTGCTAATTTAATATCTGTAATGCCAGATAAACCTTTTATAAGTATTGATGAATATGTAAGTAAAGTTGTAAAAGAATTGGAAAACTAATAAGGAGGGTATAAAATATGGATTTTAAAAAATCTAAAAAGTACACAGAAAGTTATAAAACAGAATTTCTTAATAAATTAAATGAAGGAAAAATGGTAGATGTACAAGAAGGACAAGACTTAAAAGTAGCAGAAGTAAATAAAGAATTACCTAAAAATGCTAAAATAGAAAAAGATGAAAAACAATCTTTTGAAGATTATAAAACAATGTATAAAGATGTTATAACACAAAAATGTATAGAAGATTATGGAGTAGATACAGATACAAAATTATGGGAAGATACAGCTAAAGAACTATATTTAAAATCTAAAACATATATCCCAACAGGTGAAGAAAAACCAGAAGAAGTTCTAGTTAAAAAGGAAGAAAGTAAAAGTTTAAAAGAAAGTAAAAATCCAGAAGATTTAACTACTATAGAAGAAATAGAAGAATATATAAACAATATACAAGATAAACATACTAAAAACATATTACATTATATATTAGAAGATGAAAAACAACAAGAAAATCCAAATATTGGATATCTAACAATGGCTATAAGAAAAGTATCTGAAGTAGAAAATAATAGAGAAAAGAAAACTGAGGATTTTAATGATAATACAAAATTTTTAACACATATATTAAACGGAGTTATAAAAGATATACAAGATAAATTTAATGTAATAGCAACAGCTGAATTTGATACAAACAATACAAATAGTGTAGTAGTAACATTAAAGGGTAATACAATGGATTTAATAGATGCCACATCTTATTTATCAAAAACTATTAGAAATGACAATGTAGATTTTAGGTTTGACGATACAATTAAAAATAATACAGTACAATGTTACATTACTCCTAAAACAGAGGAAAGTAAATTACAAGAAAACAACACAGATTTAGAATATAGATATATGTTATTAGACAGATTAAAACAAGACTGTGAATACTTTTTAGGTAATGGAAATGGTAATGCAGAACATTCATTATGGGCAAAAGATATAGATGAACAAATTGCTAAAATGAAAGAATTATATAATTCTTTTGCAGATAATGAAAAACCTGAATGGATAACAATAGAAGATATAAATGATTACGAAAAGAAAATGAAAGCCTTAAAAGATAGTAAAGAAAAGAAAACAGAAGTTACTGAAAGAGATTTATCAAAAGATTTATTTCAAGATGAAGCAAATAGAAGAATATATAATAGATTGATAAATTTAGATGTGTATTTAGAACAATTAAAAAGAGCTATAGAAAATAATGATACAGATTCTATTATAGCTAATAAATCTAAAATTAAAAGTAATGTAGCTTATTTAATACCTGCACTTAATATAAAAGGTAATGTAAACGGTTTAACTGACTATTTAAAAACAACAGATTTTGATTTTGAAAATAATTTTAAGGAAACAGCAGACCTTTTAAAAGATTTAAATAATGAGGATAAAAAAGAGGAATCAGCAATTTCAGATTACACATTAAGTGAAATTAAAAAAATTATAGATTCTAATGGAAATGATTTTACAATAAAAATAGTAAATTCAAACGAAGATGTTGAAACAAAAACATTAAATATTGATAGAGAGGATTTAATTAATATTTATAATGTATTAGGTGGAAATAAAGATTCATTACAGGAAGACCAATATGAAAATGAGAGAAGAAGAGGAAAACCTTCTATAAAGAAGATAGCTGAAACTGAATTCTATGATAATCAAGATTGGTATATACAACATATAAAAGATTATAGTGATGAAGAGGACTTTATAAAAAAAGAAATTGCAGAAATATCAGAAGAATATAATTTAAAAGAAGATACAGCTAGAAGTGTATGTAAAGAAATATATGGATTAGCTATAAAAAATTAATCAAAAACAGAAAGTTTTAAAATAACAGATCCAAGAATATCAAAGAAATTCTAATGAAGAAACATTAAAAGCATTTAAAGATGCAAGAAGAGTTTTTGAAAAAGAAATTAAAGAAAGAAAATAAATTAATTTAATTAAAAATATTAAAAAGTAGTGTATTTTTACACTACTTTTTAATTTTCTAAAATACGTAAAGTAAAATATTATTGAAAAGATTTATTTTGTTTATTAATTAAAAAGGAGATAGATAGAATTATGGGAAAAGCTACAATTATAGAGGCACAAAATTCTAATACAGTTTATGAAGAAGGAAAAAGTAAAGGTACTTTAGGAAAACTAAAAGGAATCTTTGCTGATTATAAAAATGGCACAAGAAATTCGGATAGATTATATACTGAGGAATTATGGGATAATAGAGTGTTTGGTTCAGAAGATGTTATGGAAGCATTACAAACAAAAACACTTTTCGGTGAATTAGATCATCCTGAAGGAGATAGATGTGAAACACTTGCTAAAAATGCAGCTATAACAATTACTAAACTAGAAAAAAGACCTGACGAAGGAGTTATATATGGAGAAGCAGAAATATTAGATACTCCTACTGGAAGAATTGTTAAAGCGCTTGCTGATAGTGGAGCACAACTAGGAATAAGTTCTAGAGGAATGGGTGAAGAAATATATCAAGAAGGAAAAAATATCATAGACCCAGAAACATACGATTTTATAACTTTTGATGTTGTTGTAACACCAGCAAATACAAAGGCAAGAGTATCTTTAACAGAAAGTAAACATTTAAATAAATTAACAGAAAGTTTACAAAAAGAAATAAAAGAAAGCGAAACAACTAATCAATTAAACCAAATAAAAACTGTATTAGAAAATGTAAATATGGAAAATAAAGAAAACTTAATAAAACAAATAGAAACAAAAATAACAAGTATAAATACTCCTGTTAATACAAAATTAACAGAAGCAAATAAATCTATAGCTTTAGAATTATTAAGAAAACAATATACAGAACAAAAAGAAGTATTAAATAATACTTTAGAAATGAGTGAAACTATTGTAAAAGAAAATAAATCTTTAATAGAGAAAAATAATAACTTAAAAACAGAAAATAATAAACTTAATACAGAAAATACAAAACTACAAGAGGAAAAAGAATTTTTAACAGATTCAAGAAATACATTAAAAGGAAAGTTAAAAGAAGCTAAAATTTCAATAGATACACTAAAACAAAACATAGAAGAAGTAAAAACTAATAACGAAAAAGCTATAAATCAAAATACAATAGTATTACAAAAACAATTACAAAATGCTTTAGAAAAAACTAAAAAACTTGAAAACGAAAATAAAACATTAAAAGAAACTAATACAAAATTACAAGAAGAAAAAGAAATAACAAATAAAAAATTAAATAATTTACACACAATAAATGAAAATTTAACAAAAAGTATAGATACTAACAGTAAAATATTAATAGAAATGAAAAACACAAATAAAGAATTACAAAATAAAGTAAATGAATTAGAAACAAAAACAACTACTACAAATACTTTAAACCAAAAATTAACAGAAAATAAAAAATTACAAGAACAACAAACAAAACAATTACAAAATAAAGTAAATGAATTAGAAGAAGAATTAAAAAGATTTTCTAAATTATCATTTAATCCAATTAATGCGGATAGTATTATAACAGAAAACTATAAACAAACACAATATACAGACGAAGAATTACAATTATTAGATGCTTTAATTAAAAAATAAAAATATGTTATTAATTTTTAAATTACTTTGAAAGATATTTGGTAATTTAATTTATATACATTTATGTAATTAAAGATATTAAGAACATAGACTAGGGTGTTAGAATAAAAACCGATTTTATAATATAGAAGTACATAAATAGTACATTAAAAATTAAATATTTTTTGAAGGAGTGAATTTTAAAATGGCAAAAGTTATTACTAGAGAATCATTAAACAAACAAGTTGCAACAAGTCCAGTTGCACAAAAATTTGCTAAAAGAATTGGTTTACTAGAAGCTGCTAGAAAAGTTTCTAATTCACAACCAATGTCAGCATATCAAAAACATTATGTAGGACAATTATTTGAAAATACACAAAAAGGAAATCTATATGAAGGATATACACAAGCTTCTAACGTAGGAAACTGGAGAAGAGATGCTATGAACATAGTATCAATTGCAGTACAAAATACAATATTAGATCAAATCGTTTCTATGCAAGCTATGACAACAGCAGCTGAGCTTTTACCAATCCTAGAATTTAAATATGGAACAGATAAAGGTGAAACAAAAGCTGGAGATCTAGTATTAGATTCAACAGGTGCTGGAAAAACAGATAAATTCTATGATTCAAATATTATAGATAAACAACCTATAGGAGCTGGAGTACAAACATACCTAGCACCATTTACACCAATTACAGCTGGAACAGTTAAAGTAATTAAAGCTGATGGAACAGTTGTAACAGATGATGGAGCAGGAGCTTTATCAGATGGAGGTACAATCGACTACGCTACAGGTGAAATCAAATTAAATGCAGCTGCAGCAGAAGGAGATACAGTATCTTATAAATATGGTAATGAACAAATACCAAACTACTTATATCCAGAATTAGATGGACATAACAAACAACAAGTTGGAGATGTTACATTAGGAATTAAACCAGTTTTAATTGAAGCTGAAGAACATAAATTAAGAGCAATCTATGGATTAACAGCAGCATATAGAATAAATAAAGAATATTCTGTAAACTTACCACTTGAGTTTGAAAAACAAGTTGCTAACGAAATGAACAAAGAGCAAGAAAGATTAGTAATGAACGACATCTTTACTCAAGCAGCTGGTGGAAACTCAGTAGTATGGTCAGCAACACCTCGTCCAGGTGTAAGTGATGCAGAACACGTTGAATCTTTACCAATAAGAATCAACTTAGCAACATCAGAAATATACACAAGAACAGGTGGTAACTTACAACCAAACTTTATCGTTGCTGGATCAAACGTAGTTGCTTACCTAAGCAAAACAAAGAACTTTGAAGCAAACGAAGCTCCAAAAAACGGTGGATCTTTCTTAGCAGGAAGATTAGGTACACTTGACGTATATCAAACACCAGGTATTGGAACTAACGACTTCTTCCTAGGTGGAATTGGTAACGATTACTGGCAAGCAGGATATGTAGTAGGAAACTATATGCCAATTACGTACACTCAACCAATAACTTTAAGTGATTTCACTACTCAAGCGGGATGGGTTTCTATATATGGAAGAAAAATGGTTAACCCACAACTATATATCAGAGGAAGAATCACAGTTTAGTCTTACAGACAGAAAAACTTTAAAAAGTTTTCATAATATTTTCTCTAACAGGTACAGAAATGTACCTGTTTTTATTTTTAAATATTTAGTAGTTGGGTCTTAAAATATAGTTGACAAAGGTGTTAAAATAATATATAATTACTATAAGGAGGAAATTTTATGAAATATATATGGAACGAATTACACTTAAAACAACAAGAAGAATTAATTAATCAGTATAAAAATATAAAAAAACAAATTAAGCAATTAAATAGTAAAAAAGCTAATTTTGAAAAGAAACAATTATATACAGAAGAACAGAATAAACAATATAAACAACAAATAATTGAGTTACAAAATATGTATAATAATATTGAAGTATATTATAAATGTGACTATTGTAATAAAATATTTAAATTATCGTTAGACAAGCTTAAAAAATTATTTAAAGGAGAAACAAGACCATTATTTTGTAATAAAAAATGTAGCGGTGTTTATTATGCTAATAAATCACACGATAAAACAAAAGAAGAACAAGAAGAAGTAAATAAAAAAATAAGTAATACTTTATTAAAATATAATAGTCAATTATCCGAACAGGAAAGAAAAGATAAATACGGTAAAGGTGCTAATAACGATATTTTTTGGAGAAATAAAACAACAGAGGAAAGAAGTAAAATATTAAAATCTAGAGTACCTAAATCTAAACAAACAAAATTAGAGAAATATGGAAACGAGAGTTATAATAACAGTGAACAAACTAAAGTTACTAATTTAGAAAAGTATGGAGTAGATAATCAATTTAAATTAAAAGAAAACCAAAATAAAGCTAAACAAGTTATGTTAGAAAAATATGGAGTACCAAAATTTTTCCAAGAGAGAAATTTATTTAAGAACATAAGCTTAGAACGTTATGGAGTAACACATCCAATGCAAAATAAAGAAATTAAGTTAAAACTTCGTAATACTAAAATACAAAGATATGATGACCCTGGATATAATAACTTAGAACAAATAATAAAAACTAATATGTTAAAATATGGAAGGCCTTATGGCTTTGATCTAAATAAAAGTAAGAAAACCAAATATATAAAATACAAAGATGTAAATTATAATAATAGACCAAAAGCACTTAAAACTGTATACGAAAAATACGGTAAAAATTATTACGAACAATTAACAAAATATACAAGTTCAAAAATATCCAAAATAAATCTTAAATTTGCTAAATTTATAAATTGTAAAGATTTTGAATTTCCTTTGGATAGTTATAGTTACGATTTAAAATACGAAAATATATTAATAGAAATAGACCCATCTTTTACACATAATTCCTCACCAAATAAAATATACGGTAGATTCGGTGGAATAGATAAAAATTATCATAGTGATAAAACATTTTTAGCTAGACAAAATGGTTATAAATGTATTCATATATTTGATTGGGATGATTGGAATAAGATAAAATATCTACTACAAGATAAAGAAACATTATATGCAAGAAAATTAGAAGTTAAAGAAGTAGATAAAAAAGAATGTAATGAATTCCTAAATAACTACCACTTACAAAATAGTTGTAATGGACAAGAAATTAGATTAGGACTATACAAGGATAACAAATTAATAGAAATAATGACATTTGGAAAACCGAGATACAATAAAAACTATCAATGGGAATTATTAAGACTATGTACTAAACCAGAATATAAAGTAGTTGGAGGTTCTGAAAAACTGTTTAAACATTTTATACAACTAGTTAATCCAGAAAGTATTATTTCTTATTGTGATAATTCTAAATTTAGTGGAGAAGTATATTCTAAATTAGGATTTATACAAAAAGGAAAACCACATCCTTCATTACATTGGAGTAAAGACGACGAACATATAACAGATAACTTATTAAGACAAAGAGGGTTTGACCAATTATTTAATACTAATTATGGTAAAGGTACAAGTAACGAAGAATTAATGATAGAACACGGTTGGTTACCTATATATGATTGTGGACAAATGACTTTTATATGGCATAAATAAAATATTTA
>CALWAA010000137.1 GCA_944372725.1 uncultured Bacilli bacterium
TTTACCTATTGTTTTAAAATATACATATGAGGTATAATAAAATAAATAAAATGTAACTTTATAAGTTACTGGAGCCACTTCTCAGATTTGAACTGAGGACCTACGGTTTACAAGACCGTTGCTCTAGCCAACTGAGCTAAAGTGGCATTTATATTATATTTGGTGAAGGGCTGAGGGTATAATAGCACAATAACCTCACTTAAGATACGGTCATTTATACATAGAAATACTTTGTGTCCGGACACTCCATAAACTATTATATAAATCTAGCTACTACCCAACACTACTATTTTACTTTTAAGGTACTTTAATTAACTATATTAACACCTATTAAGTGTTTTCGTCTATAAATTTATCCAATAATTCACATATTTCATATTCTTCTAATTCATTTATGTTTTTATTATAATGTTTACATATTTGTTCTGCTTGTTCTAAAGTTAGATGAAATAATATTACATTTTCCTCCATATTACTGTTTCTCCTTTCTATATTTTAAAAAGGTAATCCATCTTTATAAGGTGAATATACTTTTACTGTTTTATTTACACCATTTTCATTATAATTTAGTAAAATTATTTCTTTATCATCTACTACACTATCTACAGGTGCTATTTTGTATTCTTGTCCGTTTATTACTATTGTTGATTTTTGTTGGTTAATATTTAAACTTTCTGTTATATTTCTTCCTGTAAAAATTTGTCTAAATCTATTTTGTAAGTCCTGACTTTCTTTTATAAATGTACAAGCTTCGTCTGCCCAATGTAATAATAAACTTTGTGGACATTTACTAAATAAAGAACTTACTTGACTAGCTCCTCTTTCCGATTCCAAACTAGAGAATCCCATATGATTTAATATCATAGCTCTTTCTATTTTTGTTAATTGAACTCCATTTTCATATATTAACATTATACTTTTAGATGCGTGTCCAAGAGGTTCTTGTTCGTCCCAGTTATATACAGGTACTTGAATCCATTCACCTTGTTCATTTTTTACATTTCTAGAACCTACAGAATAACAATTTACTTTACAAATATCGTGTAATAACGCTGTTATAATTATTGTTTCCTGTGGTAAATCAAAAAACTTAACAAAATTAGTAAAATCTGCCATAGCATAATATACATCTAAACTATGTTTTAGTAATCCTCCTCTAAAACTGTTATGGTATTTAATACTAGCTGGAGCGAACTTAAAATCAGATTTATCTAACCATTCAATTAAACTATTTATGTTTTCTCTATTAGTAGATTTTAATAAGTCTTTAAATATTTCCCAGTTCTCAAAAATTTCTTGATCGTTCATTGTATTCCTCCTATTTTAACACGTATTTTAAAATTTGTAAATAGTTAATTATAAAATATATACAAGCCATAAGTCTTTATCAAAAAGTCTGTAATATTCGTTATTATCTTTATTTATAATTAACCCTTGTTGTTTGTACATATTATAACACCTACTACTCATAAAATATACTTTTTTAATTCCTTGTTGTTTATATATTTTGTTACTAACTTGTATTAAATTTTGAAAATTAAGATTAAACTTTAATTCCTTATTTTTTATTAAATCTACATTAAGTTTTTTATTATCTCTTGTAACATAATCTTCTCCTGTTTGTAGTATTAAGCCGTACATTATAAATTCCTGCAAGTCTTGTTCTGTACAGGTTATAACATTATTTTTATTTAATTCTTTAAATTTTTCATATACGTTTTTACTACTCACTGTTTTATCTTTTACTCCTTACTTAACCAAAATTTATCATAACTGTTAATTATATTTTTATCTGTCTGACAAGTTAGCCAAGCAGAAAGCTCTTTGTAGGACATTTCCTTTTTATTGGAAGTTACATTACCGCAGGTACATTTATTATTTATAAGCACTTTATCTTCTTTAAATTCAAATATAACCGGATTACCACATATTACACAATAAGAAGGAATCCATTTATTTATATTGTTATTTTTTATTTTATTAACAAGTTTACTTTCACTATATTTATTAAATTTAGCTCTATCTAAAATATCATTTGCTGTATTTATATCTATAAGTTTAGATTTGTTTTTATTTATAGAATTTTCTACGAAATCAGTAGGTATTGTTATATTTAAACCGTTATTAAAAGAAATTACTATATTGTATAATCCTATATCTAAACTTTTTATTACACCTTGTTTTTTAAATTTAGAAGCCTTATAACTTATAACATAAGGAACTTCATTTTTTATAGACTGTACACAACTTATTTCATAACTATATATTAGTGTACAATCTTCTTGATAATATTGTACGTACTCTGGAGGCGTTTTTGTAAAATCCTTACGAACTAATATTTGTATACTATCTTTTTTAAATAATTCTCTATATAATTTATACAACCAATTTCTTTGTTTTACAAATACTACATCACCGAGGTTTCATATTATCACACTGATATTGACTAGGATTCAGTACCGGCATTTTGTTCATCCTCCTTTTGTTCTTCTTGTAATACTTCCTGTTGTTCCTCGTTTTGTTTATTTGGATCTTTTATATTTTTAAATTCTCCGTCCACGAAATAATCAATATTATCCATAACTATTTCCGTAGCTTTTCTTAAACGTTCTCTACTATCTATGTCAATACTATCTACAGAACCTATATTAACAACACTACTATTATCTACAATAAAGAAATTTTGTATTTTATCATTATTTATTAAAGATACTATAAATTGATTAGTATCATTTAAAGCTTTAGATATATACTCTGTAGTATACATTAAACTGGCTGTATCTGTTGTAGTTAGAGAATTATCTACACGATCTAATAATTCATCGTATAATTTATCTAATACATTTGATAATTTTAGTACCCTTTTTAAACTATTTTTCGCTTGTAACAATAAACCTACTTTTAATTTATTTTGTGTAGCTTTTAATTCCCTTACATCTTCTTCTGTTATTACTAAATCGTCGTCAACTAATTCTTCTAATGTTAATTTATTTTTATCCTTTTGAGGTTGTATAGCAACTTCTTTAACTTCTACTGCAATACTATTTTCTTTTAATTCTTTGTTATCTTCTTTTACAGATACAGATTCTTTTTGTACTTCAATATTATTTTTATTGTCTTCTTGTTTAGTATTTTGTTCTATTTTTGTATTTTCTACTATTTCATTACTATTATTTTGTTCTAATTTAACCCAATCAAAGTGTTTACTTAAATACCATTCTAAAGAATTGTTTTTTAAAACATACTTATCTGTAACAGCATTATTAAATAATTCGGTTAAATTATTATTTAATTGTTTACCAGTATATATAAGTTTAAATTGTAAATTTATAGCTTGTAAACAATTTATAATTTGTATATTATAATTTATAAAAGTTACATCATATTTATTCAAGGATGTTTTTATATCCTCTAAATATTTAATAATCCAATTTTTATCTACTCTATTATAATTTTTATCTTGTATGTAGTTAAAGTTATTAGAATACTTTTCTTGTAATTCTAATTGTCCTAAATTTTCAAATCCTATTAATAGCATTTTAACACTCCTTATTTATTTAATAATGCTAAAAAACCTTTTGTAAGAATGTTTGTTACTTTTGAAAGTGATAATATGACTTTAGATAAACTCTGTATTGGTAAATCATCATAATTACAATGTAATATAATGAAAGATAAAATTTTATCTATTTTTCTATCATAACGTTCACTTAATAACTGTATTCTTTTATTAACACAATACTTAAAATAAACATCTTTATTACTTATCCTACTGTAACTAAAATCGGACTCTATTAATTCAATTACACTAATACTTGTTCTAAAATGTTTTCGTAATTTCATATTATCACCTCGTCATTACTTTTTAGATAGTTTCTTTAACTGTTTAAGTGTTATAGCACTATTATTTTGTAAATACTCTGTAAATTTATCTAATTCCTGTTGACAATAAGTTTTAGATAAATCTAATGAATTTAATTTTAAATCTTCATAACATTCATTGAAGTCTTTTTTATCTATTTTTACTTTTTGAAATAATTCTAATAAACGAAGTGACTGTTTTAATTCCTTTAAAGTAGGAACTTCTATTGTCTGTCCTTCATAAAATTTTATAAATTGTTTAAAACCCGAATAATTATCAAACAAAAAAATTAGCTCACATAAATTTTTGTATTTTTCGTCATTATGCATATGAGCTAATAAAATCAAACTTAATGTAAAAGTCTCCTCCTCATTAAGGATTTTACTTATTCTCTTTTCCAAATCACTTTTTTTCATTAATGACTACTCCTTATTTATTAAATATTTTTTATTCATTAGTTCAGTATAATTAACCGACTCACTTAAACATAGTGCTTTATAAGCATTACATTGTTCTATTATTTGTAATTCCTTGTCAGTTAGTTGTCTTAATAAAATATGTGATTTGTAAAAATCAATTGAAAATTTATTTGTAATATTTAAAACTTTACTTGTCCACTCCTTTTGAGGTATTTCTAATATATATGAAATTGTAGTGTAATATCTATCTTGTATTGATATTTTTAACCCGTATCCCAAACATACATTAAACATTACATACGGATCTGGGTGTCTATCTATTTTGTCTATAAATAATTTATTTTGTTCCATTATAATTGTATCTATTGTATATTGTTTAATAAAATTTTCTATAAATTCTAATACACGTTTTCTTGTATAATAAGGATATCCACTTTTTTGTATATGTACTACTTCTAATATATCGTTTTTAATAGTTGTTACTGTTAAAACTATTCCAAAAGGATTTTGTGTATCTATAGTTAAAATAATAGATGGCTCTATTTTTTTATTCATCTTTGTATCCTACAACTTCTTCATCTTTCATTTGTAATACATTTGAAATATTTCGTATAAAAGTATAAGGATTACCTTTTGTTTCTTTTAATTCTCTAAAATAATACTCTACCATTGATAATTTATTTTTACTTAACAAGTGTGAATAATTATCCTCAGATATCTTTTCCTGGAAATATTTCATTTCTATTAACAATTTTACAACACATACAATAGATAACAATAACAATACACTTAAAACAACAATTAAAATTAACATATTTTTTACTCCTTTATATTATATAATTAAAGAGAATTATCCTTTAGTAAAGTTGATAATTCTCTTATAGTTAATTTATTTTTTATTTATAAGGGATAAATTAAATAATCCAGAATTCTGTTTTACTTCTTTTTTATGTTCTTTCCAGCAGTGATCTCCATAACCACGTTTTTGTGCTTTTATAGTTTTTAATTTACGATTACATCTTAAACATTTTTTATATAATTTATCTCCCATTTATTTTTCTACCTCTCTATCTTACATTATAGGTAAAGCTGAAGTTTGTAATTGTAAAACATTTTGATCTTTTTCGTTTTCTTCTGTTACAACTCCACCCATTGTAATTACTGTTGATGCTACACTTGTAGCATTTATTAAAGAAAATCTATCAACCTTTACACTATTTATAACACCTGTGTCTAACAAATTTTCATATTTTCCTGTTAAAGCATTAAATCCTTGTTTATTTTCTATACAATTTGCCACAACTTCGTCTCCATTGTAACCGGCATTTTCAGCTATTTGTCTTGTTACAGCAAATAAAGCCTCATACACAATTTGTTGTCCTAATGTTTGTACTTTAGCTTCTTCTGTAGCATTCATACAAGCCATTAAGAAACTATATCCTCCTCCAGGTACTATTCCTTCTTCAATAGCAGATTCAACAGAATTTAAAGCATCTTCAACTCTTAATTTTTTGTCTTTTACTTCTACTTCTGTATTTCCTCCTATTTCAATTGTAACAATACCTCCAAGTAAGTTAGATATTCTTCTTTTATATTGTTCTTTATCTTCATCCTTTAATATTTCTTTCATTGTAGCTGTTAATTCCTCTACTTTTTCTTGTCTAGCTTTAAATAAGTCTCTACCTGTACTACTAACGTTTACAAATTTTAAAACTGTTTCATCTTTAGTTACAGTAACTTGTTGTACTTCACCTAAACAATTTGGTTCAAAATCCTTTAAAGTACTTCCTTGATCTCTACCTATTAGTGTAGCACCTGTTGCTAAACAAATATCATTTAATAAGTTTTCCCTTAATTCTCCAAATCCTGGTAAACCTATAATAGCGATATTTGATAAAGCACCTCTCATTTTGTTCATTATAGTCATATTTAATGGTTCTGTTTCTATATCATCACATATAATTAATAATTTTTTACCACTTTTAATTATATAATCATAAATTTTTATTAAATCTGTTACACTATCTAATTTATCAGTAGTTACTAAAACATTTACATCTATCATATCTGTTTTTCTATTTACTTTATCGTTGTATAGAAACTCACTTACACTTCCATTTGTTAATCTCATACCGTCTATAGCTTTAAATCCGTCTATTCCTGTTTTACTATCTTCTACTATTACAGATCCATATTGTCCAGCTTGTTCAAATGCTTTAGCAATAATTTCTGCTATTTCTTTATTTCCACTAGAAATAGTTGCAACTTTTTCTATACTATCAGTTCCTTCTACTTTAGTAGCTTTTGTTAATAGAAAATCACTTATTTCGTTAGCTGTATTTATCATATCTTTTTGTACTTGAACTACATTTTGTTCTTTATTTTGTTCGTAGTTTTCAAAATACTTATGTATCATTTCTTGTGCCAATATTGTTGTAGTTGTTGTTCCATCTCCAGCTACTTCATTTGTTTTATTAGCTACTTGTATCATTAATTGAGCTCCTGTATCTTCTACTCTATCTTTTAATTCAATAGACTTTGCAATAGTTACTCCATCATTTGTAATTACTGGAGGACTCATTAACTCTCTAATTAAAACATTTCTTCCTTTAGGTCCTACTGTCATTTTTACTAAATCTGCTACTGTATCTACTCCTTTTATTACAGCATCTCTAGCTTCAACACCTGTTTTAATAACTTTACTCATTTACATTTTCTCCTTCCTTATCATATATTTCAAATAAAGAATCTTCTATGTATTTTCTAAATTCAGGATTTGATGGATGTACTACATCTGTATATTCATCCTTTGTTTCGTAAGATCCTGTATCAGTAACTTCATATTTTTTAACTTTTTTATTTGGAAAACTTACTATTCTTCTATTATCATCTAATTGTATTAATTTAATACCGTGTATAACTAAACAATTATCAAGTTGTACACTTGCTACTCCTAAAACTTTATTATTATTTAATTTTTTAATTCTAATACTTGTAATCTGCATTTTTAATTAATCCTCCTCTATAATTGATAATATATTTGATTCCGATAAAATTGTGTATTCACTTTTACCGTCTTCGTAACTTTCACCTTGCATTTTTGAAAATAAAACAGTATCTCCTACTTTTACTTTTAAAGGTACAACTGTTCCATTAGACATTAAACGTCCATCTCCAACAGCTATTACTTTACCTTTAATTGTAGTATGTTTGGATGTACTTAAATCTTTAGTGAAAGTTAAACCTGTTTCAGATTGTATTTCTTGTTTATTCAACATCTGTACTACGATTTTTTCGTATAAAGGTTTCCAATTCATCTTCTAATTCACTCTCCTTTTCTTGTCTACTTTTATATGGAACTTTTGGAGGGTTTTTAGTACTGTCTCCGTATACAGATGTATATGCTGTATAATAATGTTTATCTTTATCCCTTAAAAAACCTCCATCTAATTCATTAGCAACTTCTAAAGCTTTATCTAATTCCGAAAAATATTTTATACCATTCATTAATTTAGATATTCTATTATAACCTGTTTCTTTGTAGAAACCTACAAGTTCACTAGTTTTTTCATTAAATATTTTTACATAGTATTGCATTATACGACCCACCTTACTTATTTTAAAATACTTAATTATTATAACACCTATATTTCTAATCTTGTGTATAGATTATATAAGCTAATGTTTCATTAAGTAAAACAAAATTTACAATATCGCATTTATTATCTTGTAAAGTTTTTATATTATTATTAATTTGATTTTCAAAAGCTACTGTATCTGTTTCATTAAAATTTCTTTGAGTACTATCGTATCTAATTAACTTAACTAAAGTTTTAGGTGGTTTGTATGTTAAATTTGATAACAATTATTATTCCTCCTTTATTTAAATAACCAGTGTGTTGTGTGCATATTTTCAGGTAATATACTATGTAATAACATACTATATTTTATAACATTTTCAGAAACATTTATATTTGTTTTATTTTTAAATTCTTCTGTTATTTGTTGAGTTGTTTTATTTTTATATTGTAATTGTGATATAAATAAATCTAATTGTTGTTGTACTTCTTCACTTAGTTGATAATAATTATCTCTTAAATGTGCTACAGGTTTATTTATATCATTCTTTACTGTCATTACTTGTAACTTCCTCCTCTACTTCTGAATTTAAAATAAAATTAATTATTTCCCACATATAAATATCTTCATTTATTATAAATTGAATATCTTGTAGTAAATGTTTTAAACTATAAGTATTTACATACATATTTTGTAGATTCAACCATTTATCTCTTGGTAAATAATCTTCCAATAAATCGTCTTCATCTATTTCGTTTTCTATTTTAGTTTCTGTTAAAGTTTCTATCATTGTTTTAACTCTATCTAGTACTTGTTCTCTTTGTGTATTATTATCTATTAAAACTGATTCTGGATTTGTAGGTACTTCGTAAGGAAAAGTTATATATTCTCTACTATCCCCACTTGTATACCAAGTATGTCCATTATCATCTGAAAAAACTTTAGCTTCTGTATTATAACATTTACCGTCTGCTGTTTTAAATACAGAAGGACATCTTTTATTTTGATAAGCTATATCGTCTCCATAATCTAATTTTTCCCACTCGTTATCTTCTCCTGTTAGTGGTGTTATAGGTTTATAACTTAATAATTTATCTAGCATATTTATTGTATACATAGCTGTTGATCCTGAATGTCCTTGTTTAGAAAACATTTCAATTATATCTAATATATTTTTATCTATGGCTTGTTGCATTTTTAATCCTTCTGCATCATCCTTACAGCTATCCTCTATTATTTTTAATTCGTTTTTAGCAAATTCAATTAAATTACTCATTAATATTCCTCCTTAATTTAAATATTCTTTTACATCTTCTAATATATTTTCTAATTGTTGTTCTATCCATTCCTGATTTAAATAATATTTTCCTTTTAATAATTTTCCAGTTTCTCTTACTTTTTTGTAATCTTCTTCTGTTGCTATACATCCATCTTCTTTAACAAATACTAAAGCGTCATTATCATATATTTTTCCGTTAATTAAACTTCTATATATGTCATTTACTTTAGTTAAAGCATAAACAAGTTTAGATCTATTTACAGCAGCATTTATATCGTCTATTAGATCTTTTTCCTCATTAAACTCTATCAGTACTTTTGCCAATATTACACCTCCTTTTTATTAAACCAACTTGAAAATCCATTACAAACATAACCTTTTACATTTGGATAATTTGTTTTTAAAAATGTAATTAATTTATCGGCTTGAAAATCTAACTTATTAAAATCTTGTTCTATACTATCACACAATGTTTTTAGTTGTATACTATTATATAATAATTCTCCATCTAAAAATAGTTGGTTACCCTTTACTAAACAAATACCTTTGTCGTAAAATGTAACAAAACTTTGTACATAATCATATTTTTCTCCATCTGGATTTATCTCTAAATATTGTGAATTTCCTTTAATAGGTAACCCTACAACACAACTTTGTTCTGGAAAAACATATTCAAGTTTAAATACTTGGTCATTTACTTCAAACATAGTAGGTAAGTTATTCTCTGTAATAAAAGAATATAAATATGTACTTAAATAATTTTTATATTTCTCTAAAGCTATTTTAACCCAATTTTCGGAAAAAGATTGGTATAATAAAACACCGTCGTACTTTACTTTATTATCTTCTAATACTTTAACATATAAGGACCAATTATTTGACACTTGATTTCTTTTATCTAAATACTCATTATACTTTAATGTATATAAATAATTAATCATTTTGTATCTCCTTTTCATAATTTTTATCAAAAACTTTTTCAAAGTCTATATGTTCTTTACATACAGGTATATATTCTTTATCTCCGTACTAAAACATCAGAATCTTTATGTACTAGACATCTTGTATAATTTGCTATTTTTCCACAATAGTAACAAGCACCGGTTAGTTTTACTACTTTATCTGTAATAGATAAAATTTGTGGCATACACCCGAAAAGGTTTTAAACTAGATGTTAATGTAAGTCCAGCAATGTAAATATCAAAATTCTTTTTTAAAGATAAATAATTTAAAACTTGTACACTTCCTTGTATAAATTGTGCCTCATCTATTAAGATAACTTTACCTGTAAAAGGTTTATTTAATCCTTGTAGTATAAATAATATATCTTCAAATTGTGTTATAAGATAACATTTTAATTCCACAGATTTATTTCTTGAATAAATTACACCTAAATTTCTATTATCATATACAGGTTTAAAACATATTACATTATCTTTATTATAAATTTTATCATATACTTCTATTAATTTATCTGATTTTCCACTAAACATAGGTCCTATAAATGTTGTTATCAATTAAAACACCTCACTATTGTTTTCTAATTTAAATTTAGCATATTTGTCTTTTGGAAAATCTTTATTATAATCTACATTATTAAATATTTCTGGCATTGTAAATTGAAAATGTTTTAATATAGGTATCATTATTTGCTGTACAGATGGATGTGTCATTTTTGAACATCTTAAACTTAATATATGTTTCCACTCTCTTATATTAGATGTCATAGTAACTTCTGCTGCTGTACTATGTGGAAGAATCATTCTTAATTCATCTGGAGGACAGTTTAATTCAGACATATTGTTATATGTATTTTGTATTTGTAACATACAATTATACCATTGTTTAGATTTAAGCTGTTTTTCTGTAAGTTTTACTCCATAATATTCATTACTTTGCCAACTACTATCATAAAATACAGGTTTAATAAAAGAAATTTTATTATTAAACTTATCTTTACTATAATTGCAATACCTTGTACTTTCAATGGAATAGCTTGCAAGTCTATGACGTGTAATATCTTTATAAACTCCGTATATCACATAACAATTTAACTGTAACTTTTTCGTGTTCTAATACAGATTCGTGTCCTCTATTTATACAGTTTGTTAATAAATTTTTGTAACTATCTTCTGTAATTTTACCTTCAGAACGATAACAAGTTCTACAAGCTTTTTCAATATTTTTCATTATTTGTAACCCGTTAAAATTATAAATTGTTACTTCCGGATCTACTATTTTTATTTCTTCTGGAAAGTAAACACCTGTTGGGTGTTCCTTATTGTATTTTAATTCTTCATCATCTAAATCAAAAGCCATAATTTTATTTCCTTTCTTTATAACTACAACTTTTACTATTGTAAAATCTTTGTCTACATTTTATTTTATTTCCTTTATTTATACATATACCGTCTATATGATTTTCTGTTTTAAAAAATTTACAATTTCCACATTTATTTGTAAAATTATTAGTTCTTATTTCCATTATCATTTTTAACATACTTCCTTAAATATTCTAAATCTGTATCTTTATACATTATTGTAAATTCGTGTTCTAATACACTTATACTTTTATCGATTGAATTTAACATTCTTTTTAACATTCCTTGTTCGTGTGCTGAAAATTTTAATTTTGTAGACATTTGCCACTTATAAATATATTGTTTTAATTTTAATAAGGCTACATACCTTCTTGCAAAATTATCTTTAACATTAAAGTTTTTATCAGACATTAATTTTTCACATCCTTACCACAATATACTTGGTTCCTTTCTCAATAATAATGTTTTGTAATATTTAGGTATTTGTGTTTGTGATTCAAAATATTGTGAACAGTTTTTTATATATTTATTTGTTAAATTTGTGATTTCTTCTAAAGTATATTGTGTATCAAACCAAAGTTCTATATGATTTACTGTACTAGGTATAAATTTTACATTACCCATTTGTACTACCAAATCCACCTTTTCTTTCTTCTATTTCCTCGTCATTATAATTTGTTACATCTTTATACTCTATAAACATTCCTTGTCCTAATTTTTCTCCTTTTTGTATTATTATAGGATTTTGTGTTATATTCATAAATGCAAAGGCAATTTCTCCTTCATTATCTTCATTATTATAATAATCAGCATCTACTAATCCAACACCGTTTGCAAGTATTAAGCCTTTCTTTTTAGGATTAGAACTTCTATTTAAAAGTAATAAAGCTACATTATCTGGAAATAAAGCTTTAACTCCTGTTTTAACATATTTAATTTCATTTGGTTGTATTTCTATTTCTTCTGGATTAAAGAAATCATATCCTGCAGCCTTTTTACTACCCTTTTGAGGTAATTTATATTCATTTACTTTACCTTCTACAGGTGTTTGATCACCTAATCTACTAACAAACTCAAATCTTATTTCATTATCCATCTTATCTTACTCCTTCCAATATTTTTACACATTTTTTTAATTTTCTTTTACTTAATCTTTTTTGTTGTAAATAATCTAAAACTTTATTTACATATTCTTTTTCATTTATATAATTTATTAATTTATTAGTTGTTGTAATAACATACACTATTAAACCTACTATTATAAAATATAGTATAAAACTAATCATTATATTAATCCTCCTTTTTGTTGTAATTAATTATAACTGTTATAGGTAATGTTATAATCCACAATAATGACAATATTGTTAATATTGTATATGTTAAAACTTTATTATTTAATATGTTTTGTAAATCTGGATCCGGTTCCATTATTAAATTAAAACGTAAATTTACATATAATAACATAAACATTAAAAATGAACATAATATATAAATTGATGTATATGTAATCATTATTAATAACACCTCACTGTACTTAATCCTTGTTTGTTTTTTGTAACTAATATTTCTGTATCATATCCTATTGGTATTTCCTTATGACTTACCATATAGATACTATCTAAATCTTCTAATTCTGTTGTAATTAAATCTATTACTTTTTCCTCTGCTTGAGCATCACAATAACCTAAAATTTCATCTAATATTATTATATTACAAGATATATTACCTATTACATTTGCTAAAGATTTTTGTGCTAAAAGTAAAGCAATATTAACTCTTGTTTTTTCTCCTCCACTTAAACTTTCGTAAGTAGCTTCTCCTAATTGTATGTTTAATTTAGTATCGTCTTGTGTAATATAAATAATATCTTTTTCATTACTAAATAACTTTTGTGAATAATTTTTTAACAAAGAATTTAAGTAGGAAATACTATTTTGTAATAAATAAGTTCTAAAATCTTTTGTTATTAATTGCAAGCAATGTTTAATAGAACCCACATAATCATTATTTTCTTCTAATTGTTTGTTTAAACTATTTATATCGTTATTTAATTCAACTATTTGTTTATCTATATCGTCACACATTTTTTCATATTGTGTTTTATCTGGTATTTCAAATTTTAATATTGTATCTTTTTGTTTATTTAAACTATTTATATTTTGTTGTATATTTTGTATATTTTGTAATAATTGTGTTTTTTCATTATTAGTATTTAATAAATTTGTTTGTTGTTCGTCTATTTCGTTATTTTTATCTCTATATACTTTACTTAATTCTTCAAACTCTTCCTTTAATTTTTTTCCTTTTTCTATTTCTTTATCTAGTTCTGTTTGTTTATTTTGTACATATTCACTATTTTCTAAATTTTTATCTTCCAAATCTTTTATTTCTTTATTTTTTTCTTCTATTACTTTCTGTATATGTTCTTCATTTACATTATCATATTTTCTTCCACACGTTGGACAAGTATCACTATTTTTTATTTCTTCTATTTCTTTATTTATTCTATCAATATCTACTTTATTATGTCCTATTATATTTGTTACTCTAGTTATTTCATTTTGTATATTAGTACATATATTTCTTTGATCTTGAATCTCTAAATCTTTATCGTGTTTAAGTGTTTCATTTATTCCTTGCTCTACATTTAATTCTTTTATACTATTATTAATTATTGTTATTTTATTATCTATTTCGGGTATTTGTTTATTTATATTATTTATTTCGTTATTGTAATTTTGTATTTGTTTATCTATATCTTCTATATTTCCTAATTGATTTCTTTCTTCTATTTGTCTATTTATATTATCTATTTGTATTAATAAATTTTGTTTTTGATTTTCTATTGTTTCCTGTTTACCCTCTATTTTATTAATTTCTAGCTGTGTTTCTACACATTTAGATTCATATAAATTTTGTTGTTCTTTTAAATTTTCTTTAAAAGTATTTATTACTTGATCTGTGTTTGTTAATATTTCTAATCTTTCTTTTCTTTGTGTTGGACTTAGTGAAGCCAAATTAGTACTTACAGTTTGTGATAAAAATACACTATCTAAAAATATATTTTTATTTATTCCTAATATTTCTAATATTAATTTATTTGTATCTGTTTTGTTTCTAGCACTTATATCTATATTATCTTTAAATAGCACGACATTTGATTTATTACCGTTTTTAGACTCTCTTACTATTGTATACTTAATACCGTCAATATTAAGGTTTAAATTGATTATAAACCCTTTATTGTTAATTCTATTTGCTACATCTTTTTCTCCACTACTTGTTTCTTCAAATAAAGCATATACTATTGCTTCAAATATACTAGATTTTCCACTACCATTTGATGTGGCATTATCCTCATATTCATTTACACCTTTAACTATAACATTTCCTTGATTTTGTAGATTTATATGTGCTTTTTCAATACTTCTAAAATTTTCAATTTGTATATCTTCAAATTTTATATTCATTATTACTCCTCCGTCTTTTTATCTAAATACAATTCCATAAAAGCAAGAATAGAATAATTTGCTAAATCAAGTAAAGTATCTTCTATTTTTTCATCTGTAACTTTAGCGTCATCTATTTTTTCGTTTTCCTTTTTTAAACTTAAAGTTCTTACTCTATTTAATTTATCTTCCATTCTAACTAAAAATGATACTAAACCATATTTTTTATATGTATCGTGTACAGAATCCCCATAATCGTGGTTCTTTTTAACATATAAACTATGTATACATTCAAGTACATTACTATGTAGTTGTACTTTATCTGTAATTTTATGCGTTTCTGTCTTACTTTCCACAGTATTATTTAATTTACTTAATTGTTCTACAGAATTTTTATCCATATATGTATTACTTAAAGCTTTTGAACAAGTATTATCCATTTTAACTTCCTCCTATATTTTTAATTATTTAATTTTATCTACACCCACTTTATTTAACACTTCTTTATAAGTTTTTATAGGATATTTCAAATCTATAGTGTCTAAAAAATCCAAAAATTTATCTTTTATATTTATATTTGTTTGTAAATCTATAACTTTGTTATTTTCTGTATTACTTTCTTGTTGTATTTCTTTATTAACTTTAACATTTAATCTATAACTTAATACTTTATCTTGTTGTGTTAAATAAGACTTAACTGTATCTTTAATTTCAAAAGGACAAACTATATTTAAAACATATTTATAATAATCATCTAAATTTTGTATTTGTTGTTCTAAATCTTCTAAACTTTGTACTTCTATTTTTCTAAATAAAGGACAAGCTTTATTTTTAAATACTTCTAAATTTAATGTTTCTGTATTAAAAATATAACATTGTGGTACAGTTTCGTTATCATCACTAAAACTATGTGTTGTTACACTTCCTACATTTACTACATTTTTTAATACACTATTTTTATGTATATGACCATTAAATACTAATTTATATTGTTTTAAATTATTTAAATCTATACCCTCTGGAAGTTCAAAATCTCCACGTATTTTACTACCTTGTATATCATTATGTGAAAATAAAAATTCTCCTTCAGGAAATTTTAAAATTTGTTTATAATCACAGTAAGGTAAAAATGCAAGTTTAACTGTTTTATTGTTTACATTAAAATCTACACTATAAGGATCTGAAATAACTGTTATATTATCTATATTACTTAAAAGAGAAATAGCATTAAAATGTTGATTAATCATTTCGTGATTTCCAACTAATACTAAATGTGGAATGTTTGAAGGAAAATATTTAAAAAATTCACTTGCTACATCTACATCATAACTTGTTATAGTGTGTTGATCAAAAGTATCTCCTAAATTAATAATACAATCTACTTTTTCGTTTTTAGCAATTTGTGATATCCATTGTGACGTATCTATTATCATTTTTTGTCTATATGTATATAATGAATCTGTATATAAAGGTAATATAGAACTAGTACGACTTATATGAACATCTGAATATAATAAAATTCTCATAATAAATTACTCTACCTCCTTAATTTATATAACACCTACAAGAGAAAAATAAAGTAAGTAGTTTAAGTTACTTACTTTATCTTTTTAACAATGAATCTACTTTTGATTCACATTCTAAATTACGAGTATCATCTTTACATTTTATTAAATACAGATTTTGTTTAGCTCTAGTTAATGCTACATACATTAAGTTTCTTTCTTGTTGTTTTTCTTCATCACTCATTCTGTCCGATTCGTAAGGAAATTCTGGATAATTATAAATAAATACAGTATCTCCTTCTCCACCTTTCATACTATGAATACTACTTAATATTGGAACATCTAAATTTGTATTACTTGTTAAAAATCTTTTTAAATACATTATAAAATCTTGTACTAAAATAGAAGTATTTGTTAATTTAAATTCGTTTATAAAAGATATTATAATTTTATAGTAATCGTATATTAATATATCTATTTTTTCTTTATCTACTTGTCTTTCTAAATAATTAAAAGATCCTGATTCTTTATACTCTTTCATACATTTTAAAAGATAATATATATTATAATTTGATTTACTAATATTTTTATCCTTTAAATTATCTTTAATAGCTTTTTTAACTACTTTTTCTTTTTCATTTTTGTATAAAAGATTCTTTTCAAGCTCCTCTTTAGATAAATCTATTAATCTATTTTCTATTCTAAACTTATCCAATTTTTCATATACATATTTATCTACATTTAAACCTTTATTATATCTTAATATATATTCTTTAACACAACTTTCTAAATCTTTTACTATTTGATTTACTAATTGTTGATTTCTAAATTTAACTTGTATTTTATCTTCTATTACTAATGTCCTATATATTTCTACTAAATCTTTATTTTTACGTGCTATTATTAAATCTCTTGGTTGTAACATTGTTTTAAATTTTTCTTTTTCTATAAACTTTACTAAACCTTTATCTGAACGATCTTTATTCCAAGTTATATCAGGTACAATATCTTGTGCAAGTTTAATTACATTTTCAGGACATCTATAACAAATATTTAAAGGTAGTTCTTCTATATTAAAATTATGTTTTATATTATCAACTGAATGTGTATCTGCTCCAGCAAATCCATAAATTGCTTGATATCTATCTCCAACAAATATATATCTATTTGTACCTGTATCAAGTTGTCTAATAAAGTATTGTTGTAGTATAGATAAATCTTGACAATTATGAACAACTACAGAATCATCAAATGTTTTTCTAGTCATAATAGAAATCAAGAAATTATGATTATCATATACTTCCATATCATATACTCTCATTTTATTATAGAAATCTATTTTAACAACTTTTTCTAAACTTCCATTTCCAGATATTAAATAATCTTCATTTACTTTTAAATTATCTAATCTTACATATCCATTTGGAGTTAAAAATAAATGATTATTTGTAGCTCTATATCTATTTCCATTATCTGTAGTTATTTGAAATATATCTCTTACATCTTTTTTAGTAACTGAAACAATATGTTTAAATTCAAATTCCTTTGTTTGTTCATTGTATGTTCTTACTTGTAATCTATTTAATCTATTTCTATCTTGTGTATATAATTTATATAAAAACTTAATTGGTTTTTTACCTTTATTTGTTACAATAAATGTATTACCTGGCACACACTCATCTACTAATACACAATCTAAATATTGTTTTAAAGAATATGGAACATACATATTATAATAAACTGGAAAATATATCATATCTGTATAATCTAATTCATATATGTATTTATTATCTTCAAAATCTGGATGTTCAAATAAATATTTTATCTTATCTATACATTTTATAACAACATCTTGATAATTATTTAAACCTGGAGTATTAGTTGTTAAATTCCAACAAAATTTATTTATTATCCAATCTAAACTACCTTCTTTTTTATAATTTACATTATATAAACGACTAAAATTAATTATAGTAATAAAATCATCTATATAATCTCTATGTAAACTGTTTAGATTAGTTTTATCTAAATCTGAATTAAAAAATTCTACTTTTTCTAAACAATAATCTTTATATATAGGTGTAACTATTTCTCTTACTTTACTTGTATTTACATTTATATCATAATTAGTTTGATGTTTTTTATATAGATAACTTCTAATAAAAGATAATCCTAAACTATGTAATGTTTTAACTAGACAATTTTGCGGATCTATTTTTTGACTTAATTCATCTACTATAGATTTATTAAATGCTAAAAATAAACAATTCTTATTTTGTTGTTTTAATTCATTAGCTATTAAAAGTAATGTACTAGTTTTACCACTTCCTGCTTTAGCATCTACTAGTAGATTATTATTTGTATTATGTACTTTATCTAAAATGTTTTCTTGATACTTACTTAGTTTGTAATCCATTTTTATCATTTTCCTTTCTAATAAACATAGATTTATTTGTATATGTATTATAACACCTTTGTTACGTATGTTTACACCTATTTTCAAGTAAATTTCCATATTTTGAAAAATGGTTAGAGTATACCTATCTTCCCGTTCACTAGTGAACGTACAATATTTCACTTGTCTGACAGTACCCTTACGGTTTCTCCGATAACTCTACTCCGGTAACCCTTCGTTCCGTTATCTCCAAAACTGTCAATCATACACGGTAAATCTTGGATTAATTCTTGTTGTCTGTTTACCTTTTCCTTTTCTCTAAAACTTATTATCTAAACCAGTTAACTTATAAACAATCAACTAAACAATAGGTAAATCAAACAAACTTTATCATATGACGTATATATGTATAAATCATAAGATATGATGTTTAATAGAATAGATTTTAAAAAATAAACGGACAAACTAGTAACTATGGTAGATACAATATGTCTTGTGTATGTTTAGTTTACGAAGTATCTATTAGATACGAGGTAAACTAAACGAGATACACAAGAAGAGATCTTGATAGATTTAAGGATATGTAACGAAGTGGAATATCCGTTAATCTATTAGATCTAGGTACTAGTAACTATTACCTAAACAAATACTATATCTAAACCTATTAAATATCAATTTTTCTATTTTAAAATTTAAATTTTAACTTTAAAATATCAATTTTTCTATTTTAAAATTTAAATTTTAACTTTAAAATATAACTTAGGTGTATAATATTATTAATAAATGATATTTAACTTTCAGATAGACCTATTTACTTTAGATTTGATATTTTAATCTATTGTCTGTAGGTCTATCGGTCTCTTCACTATATATAAGACCTTTTTAATTCTAAAAATTGGATTTTTTTCCTAAATTTTTTAAAAATTTTTTCGAATTTTCCTAAATTTTTTATAAAATAAGATAAAAAATAATCTGTACTTAAAATTTATACAGATTTTAAAATAGAATATTAGCATTTTTAATAACAGTTGTATTATCAAATTTTTGAAATTTTTATATTCTTTAAATTTGTAATAAACTGTATATACTACTATTTGAATATTTATTTAATACTTCATACACATAAGCCATTGTATCTTTCTTTCTATGTATATCTACTAGATATTTAAATCTATCTTGTAATTCATTAATTAGTCTTGTATAATATCTTAAATCTTTATCTTTACATTCTGTCATTTTATCTAAAGCTTGACTTAAATATTTACATACTTTATTAAATGTTAATTTAGAAATATCTTTTATTCTTAATCTTATTTCTTTTTTAACTGATTCTACTTTAGTATGAATTTTAGATAAATCTTCTACATCAAAATTTTTAGCATCTCTATTAAGATTAAATACTTCTAAATAATCTTTAGGTATTTGATCTTTAAATACTGTTATTTTTTCTTCTTCTATAATTGGTACAGTTGGATCGTCGATAAAGTCTATATCATTAATATCTTTACCTTCTAGTAAAGTATCCATATAGACAAATTTTAAATATCTTAAAACCATATCTTTATAGTATTGAATTCTTTTAATAACATTTTGTCCAGTTTTACTATCTAAAAATACTTCATTATGAATAATAGCAGAATATTCTGTAATTATAGGATGTCCATCTTCAAGTTTAGTTTCATCTTTTTTAAATTCCTCTAACTCACAATCTTTATAGAATAAATTATAATAATGAGGAATTATAAGACTTGTTGTTTTTTCTGTTATATTTGTTGTAGCTATTTTATCTATATAAAATTTATTGTGTTTAGAAATATATTGTGCATATTGATATAATTTAGCTACATAACTTGCTATCTTTTTAGGTGATGTTTTTAGAATTTTAGCAATAAGATTAACAGGTACTTCTATATAAGAAATATCTTGTCTTTTTCCATATATTTGTTGATCATCTTTTAAATCATCTACTCTAAATACATCTATTAATTCAGAATATGCTAAAGAAATCCCTAATATATTTTCTCTTAAGGATTTTCTAACTGTATTAATTGTATAAGGATGATAATATACTGTATTAAATTCTTCAAGGCATTTTCTTAACTTTATTTCGTCTATTATAGCAAATTCTTTACATTTAATTTTAAAGTATGGATCTTTACTTAATATATCCATATTTAATTTAACCCATATATCATTACCATCTCTTTTTATATAAATTAATTCACATTTTTCTAAAGTATAAATCATTTGTATTGTTTTATCTTTAGACATTTGATTTCTCATTGTTATGAATCTATCAGGAAGAATAAAATAATTAGATTTATTTCTAGTATAGTGATATAAAGAACATAGAGTAACTACAACTGTATCTATAGATAGATGTAAAGATTTTAAAATTTCGGAATATCTTAATAAACGTCCAATAACTTGTGAATTCTTTTTATCCTGATAATGCCAAGTCCATTTTTGATTTTCATAAAAAGAATCTACTTTAGTATAAGCTGTATACATATCTTGATAGTCAGTTACTAGATTTGCAAGTATTTTATTAACATTCATTCCTTTTATTATCACTATACTTCACTTCCTTTCTTTTCATTTATTATATAACACCTATGTCGTGAAAAATTTATATAAAATAAAAAAGTGTCTAAATATAGTTTCCTATATCAGACACTTTACAAATACAAAATACCTGATATAGTAACCACACAATACCAAGTATTATAAATATTTGTACATATAATACTTGATACTACAAATCACATAAAATATATATCAAGTATTATAAATTTATAAAAACTGTTTCCAGTATTTATAACACCTATTTAGTTATATGTGATTTGTATAAATACATTGAAATATAGTTGTATATTTATAGTGGTTACTCCTATATTTAATATATATAACACCTATATTAGAAAAGTTTGCCATATTTTCTTCTAATATCTGTATCATTTTTATATTTTTCGTAATCTTCTAGTGGAACATACTTACTTGTATTATTTACATTGTCTATTAAATTGTTTGCTATAAAAGATTTTATACTTAACATTTCTAAAACATCTTTGATAACATCTCCACTAATAATATTATACGTAGCTTGAATTTCATTTTTAATCTTTTCTAATAAATCTTCAGTAATGTATTTATCTACTAATCTTAAATCCATTAATAATACATTTTTTAAAAACTGTTCTTCATTAAAATTTAAATAAGCTTTTCTTTTATTTATATGTGCAAGTTCACATTTTTTAGTTAATTCTTCTTCATTTTTTGGAAATCCACCAACAGTAAGATTACTTGTTTGGTATAATTTATATAAATCTAAAGCTGTTTTTTCTCCTACTTTAAAACAAGCACTAGGTATGTTATCTGAATTATCTCCTACTATTGCTTTACAAGCTATAAATTCATTTATGTCTATATTATGTTCTTTTAAATATTTAGTATCTATAAATTCATCTCTCATACCTCTTCTTACTCTACATCTTCTTTCCGGTGATTCTGTAACTAATTGTATTAAGTCTTTATCATCTGAAACAATAATACTATCTTTACACATCTCAGATAAAATATAAATTATATCATCGCCTTCCCAATCTTTAAAATGTAAGACAGGTATTCCAAAAGCCGGTAATAAATATTTTAATATTTCTCTTTGTGTATTATATTCCCTTCTATGTTCCATTTCTAATTGTTGTATTTCTGTTAAATTTTCCATATTTTCATATAAAGCTTGTTTTTCTAAAGTTCTTTTATAATTTGGGTGTATATTTAATCTTCTTTGTGATAAATGTCCATCAAATACAACTACTGGAAAATAATTATAAGTATTACTTTCTTTTAGTATTGTTTGTAAAGTTCCATATACACCTCCAGTTCTTTCACCTTTTGTATTTCTCATTTCCCATAAATGTGGTTCTGATAATGAACGGTGTAAACAATGACTACCGTCAAAAATTAATAATCTATTAAATGCTAATTTCAATTTTAAACCTCCTTATATAAAAATCATAAAATTATACTCCTAATTAATAAAAATCGTTTAAAATTGATTGTTGTGGTAATTAGGAGTATATAAATACTAAACTTCATTTAAATCTTTAATTAATTGTATTTCAAATTCATTTAATTTATTATTTTCCATATCTGATTGTAATTTTTCTGAATCTCTATATTGCCATCTAATTAATTCATAAGGACTAAAGTAATTATAAATATCAGCTTTATCTTTTCCTTCTTTGCAATTTCTTAAAAATAAAGCTAATTGTGTTGCAAGTCTACTTTCAGGTACATTATATCTTTCGCATAATTTATTTAAATAATCTTCGTATTCCTTATTTCTAGTTGGAAAATGTATTGTACGTACAGGACATTCAGAACTAGAATGTGGAGAATATGTAGAATTTGTATCATAAAATATTTCAGCTTTTAAATACATTAAAACTTCTGTAATAAATCCTATAATTACTTTAGGTTGCCATTTATTATCTTGTCTATGATAATCTGTTTCAATTAGAGTTGCAACAATTTGTTCTCTGTAATTTTTCTTTAACCTTAAATTAGATGTTACATAGAAATAAGATCCAATAGCTGTATGTTTTAAAGGAATTCTTAATTCATTTGCTCCATATAAAGATCCGATATAAATCTATGTCAGACAATTTAAGTTTATAAAATAGTTTTCTTAAAGTTTTTTGTTGTTTAATATACTTATTATGATTCCATTTCATAAATATCACCTTCTTATTTATTTATCTTTATGTATTTATATTTTTCTTTTTGTCTTACAACACTTTCATTTAATGTTTTTCCTTTACTATCTGAAGATTTAATATTTTCAAATACTTCAGAAGGGACACCAAAATACATATAATTTCCACCTGTTTTAAATAATACTCTTAAAACTTGTTCTTGTTCGTTATAACCTATAGCTTGTATATTTGAAGAAAATACAGGTAGTAATGGTGTATTTTTTACAATAGAATCAATTTGTTCTTGTGTTATATTTTCCATAATAAACTACTCCTCTCTTGTATTATTACTAAATATAACACCTTAAAGTATAAACTTTACATATTTTTAAATTTATATTCTGGACAATAAATAGTAGTTTTTTCAAGCATAGTTTTCTTTTTATATTTATCTTTATTACAATTATCTTTATTTTCACAGTTTTTACATATATACTTTTCATAACCTTCATCCTTCATCTTTGTTGTCCTCCTTATTAAAAGTATAAAGTGTATCTATATAATTTTGTAAATTAAGTTTTAATTCTTCGTAAGTTTTACTTTTTTGTATAATATCTTTTAAGGTTGTAGCAACTACATCTTTTCTTACTGACACTAGTAATTCATTATTGTTTTGTATAAATTTATTTCTTACTGTAACTAATTGTTCCACAATTTTATCTACCATTTCTTTATTTTCCATTTTTATAATAACTCCTTCCTGTATGTAATAATCTATAATTCTTTTTATTAGTTTTAATTGTTTCTAGTTGTTTCTTATATTTCAAATAACTTTCACAAGTTGAATGACAACCTAAATATCTTTTTTCACAATGTAAACAGTTATTACTTATCATAAGTATAAACACCTCCATATAAGAAAAAATAGACACTTTAAAAAGTGTCTACCTCTTTATAATAAATCTTGTCCTTCAATATCTGCTAAATTTTCTTGGTCAGAAAGAGTTGGTATTGGTTCTTCTTGTGTTGTAGTCTCTTCTACATCTGTATCCATATCTGCACCTTCGTCTGTATCAAAGTCTGTATCTAGATCTACATCACTAAAACTATTACTTCCTCCAGAGAAATTACCTATATCACTATCTCCATCTATTTGGTTTTCGTGTTCTTCACGATTCTTCTCTGTTTCTTCTTTCTCTAATTGTTTAATATGTTTGTTTAGTATTTCTACTATATCTTGTTGGTTTAAGTATTTACTTAACCAAGAAATTAGCATATCTAGTTTTGTGTCTTCATCAATACTTTCTATATTACTAACTAATTGTGTCATATCATTAACATTTCTAATTTTATTTTGTAATAATTCATCACGTCTATTATCTTCAACTGTAATAATTGGTGTAAGCCTAACTTTAAATTTTCCAACGTGTCTTTGTAGTCCTTCAGATATTGCAAAGATATTTAATAGTGTTTCTAAACCTGTTTGTAAAGCAATTTGTATACGTTTAATACGTCTTGCATAAGTAGTATTCATTTCTGTTAAAGATCCACCATTACTAAGTCCACTACCTTCCATATCAGCTCCAAGCAATCCTTTTGGTATAAGTAATGAACCGTATACTTTATTTTCACTATCTGTAACATCATCCATATTTCCAATATCTACATCTCCGACCTACATTAACAGTTGAAATAGCTCCTTTACCGTCTTTAGTAGATGTATATATAATATTCTCAATTGGTTGTGCTCCAGCTCTACTTTGTACTGTACCTAATTGTTTATTTAATTCTAATTGTTGTTCAATTTGGTCTTTAATTAACTGTAATTTTTTTCTTTTTTGAGATTCAGGCATATCTCCAAGTTCTACTTGTATAATACGAGTAATTGAAGATTTAGTTATTCTTTCAAGTAGAACACTTTCTTCTTTTAATTTAAGTGTTTGATAAGCTCCGTATACATTTTCTAAAATAGATTGCCCTGTTTTAACTGTAAAAGTTAAAGAACTATTTCCACCCTCTAAATCACTTCCATCTATTGTTCCATCTTTTAATTCTTTTTCTTTTTCTGTTTTTTGTATTAAAGTAAACTTTTCCGGAAATCTATTAATATTTGGAGATAAACAAATATGTACAAATTTAGTTGGACTTAATATATCTAAATCTGTAGAAGCTGCTGTATATGTATATACGTTATTATCTAAACTATTTTTAAAATCATTTTCACTTTCACTTCTAACAAATCCAGCTGTTTTTCCCTTAAATTGTAAATCATATACATCTGCTGGATTAGGCACTTTTTCTATGTATCTAACAAGTTTAGCACCTTTAATTTCCTTCTGTGTTCTAATATTTTGATTTTGTTTTAAAGGTTCTAATAATAGAGTAGGTTTAGTTCCGCTATTAGAAGTATTCATAAATGTTTCAAGATAAATATCTCCATATAAACATAAACAGTAAGCGTAAGACCAAATATTATCTGCTATATTTAAATCTTCAAGTAATTTATTACCATAAGTTGCAGCATCTGTACTATCGGATTCTACCCATACAATTTTTCCTTCTGAATTGTATTGTACTGAATCATTAGCATACATTTCAACGGCAGCTCCAATACGTCCATCACTAACCATTTCTTCAAAAGCCGCATATTTAGTATTACGATCCCCTTTTAATGTTGTTATATCTAATAGTTGAGATAAATCAATTCTTTTACCTAAATTGATAGCTTCATTTATTTGATTAGAAACAGAATTTTTTTCATTAGTAAATCCTGTTTTATCCTCTGGATCAGGTCTAGGTACAACTCTTACTCTAAACAATCCTTCCCTTAATTTATCAAATATACTCATATTTTTCTATACTCTCCTTATTCAGTTAATTTCTTTTTATTTTGTTTACGTTCTTTAAGTATTTCTTTTAAGTCAAAAAAGAAATTAAATATGTTAATTAGATGACTTAATACACCCACTATAAGATATATTAATACTAAAATAAAAATTAAAGAAAACATTTAAAATTCCTCCTCTAAGAATATAGTATATCAAGTAAATCACTAACTTGTGAAGCACACTCTATAATACCATTTGTTTTACCTTGTAAACAATATTCTGTTATAGCTTTATTTAAACCTTCTACATCCATTGCAGTACAAAAGATTTGTTTATCTTTTTCGTTTTCAATTTTACTGCAGGAAATTAGTATTTTAGTTACTAAGGAACTTAAAGCTATAACCTTTTCTTTAATACACAAATTTCTATTTTTTAAATTTCTATATAATGGATTTTTATTTTTTGACATATATATTGTATTATATGTATCATAAATTTGTAAAAATTCCTTGTCATACTTGTTAATAAGTTTAATAATATCCATTGGGATAATTTGGCTTCTTACAACCCTTTGTACTTCACTACCTAATTTCAAATTTTCATTTTCTTCAATATCATATAATTTTTGTATGATTTCTTTTTTAGTTATTTGCATTGTGATATCTTCACTCCTTTCTACCTCTACATTAATATTTTACAAATAAAAATAAGAAGTATTTAATACTTCTT
>CALWAA010000138.1 GCA_944372725.1 uncultured Bacilli bacterium
ATTTAACATATTTTGTAGGAATGTTCTTAATGTATCTTCGTCTACTCCTCCACTTGTTACTTTTAAAACATTATTTAGAGTTACATTACGACTATAATCTAAACATTTATCTAATGTAGTTATAGAATCACGCATACCCCCTTTTGCAAGTCTTGCTATATATTCTATAGCACTAGGTTCTGTGAAAATTTGTAATTCTGGAGGATTAGTTTTATTTTCTGATTCTACAATATAATTTAAACGTTTTACTATACCTTCTGTACTTATTCTTGAAAAATTAAATCTTTGTACTCTAGAAAGTATTGTAGCTATTATTTTTTGTGGATCTGTAGTACAAAATATAAAAATTACATATTCTGGAGGTTCTTCTAATATTTTTAACATTGAGTTCCAAGCTTGTACTGTAAGCATATGAGCTTCATCGAGGATAAATATTTTATACTTTCCAATTAATGGTTTAGTTTTACACTCGTTTTGTATTAATCTCATATCATCGACTCCGGTTACGACTAGCACAATCTAGTTCTATTGGATTACCTACACTGTTGTTCATTAATTTAGCAATTATTCTAGCACTTGTTGTATTATGTGTAACAATTAAATCATTTGTAATATATGTTTCGTCAGGACTTGAAACTTTAATACATTGACATTCCTGTTCTCCTACATATTCAATTTTTACAATTCTTCTTATTGGTCCAAATTGTCTTTGTTTAACTTTTGATAAATGTTTTTTAGAACTACAAAATGGAAAACCATTATTAAATTTTAAGTTATGTGTATAATAATTATTACATTCTATATATTCTTTATATCCTTTTTTACAATATTTACCTTGTTTTTTAACAATGGTATCTGTTCCACCTAAACTTCTAACTAAAAAGGCAAAATCTTTAGATAACTGTTCACTGCTTGTGTAAAAATAAACCAAACCGTTTTTTATCTATATATCCATCTGTATCAATAAGACCTTGTAATAATTTTACTCTATTTTCTACTGTGGTATATAGATACTCTTTAGGAATATGTTTATCTAGAGATTTACAATTTAAATTAAGTTTATCTATATACTGTTTAAAACCGGTTCTTGGTAAAAATTGATTACTAGGAGTAGAAATATTTCGAACAATATTATAGTCTTTAATAGTAGGATTACTACCCCTTTTACTTAACTTATATCCCATACTATTTAAAATATTATTTACTTTATTATAAATGTCTTTCTCATAAATAGAAACACTAATACCTTCACCGGTTAAACCTCCGTCACCTAATAGTATACCTAGTAGGTATGGGTCCAAAACCAAATTATCTGCTTTCCAGCATTTAATAACTGGAACAGGTATTCTATACTTAAAACCACTTTTACCGTTTCTTTTTCTTACACCATTAACAAACAATTCTTCTGTTGTTTTTACACTCCATACAACTTCTTTTTTGCTATTTCTATAACTACCCACTTTCCATAAATGTTCGTTGGAGCATAATGTAGATGTTCTATCACTAAATGTAACTCTATACACAGGTTTTTTACCTTGTGGGTATATACCTATAACTTTACACTCATTTCCCATACCGTCTATTAATAGTGTACCTAGCTGTACATCTTTCATCTTTATATAGCCATTTACAGTTAATACATCACTATTCAAAGGTTGTGCCTTACCGTGTTCCAGCACCACCACAAAATAAATAAGCGTGCTTTAAACTATTTGTTTTTATTTGATTCTCTAATATTACTTTAATACTCTCTTGTTCGGTCAATTCCTCGAAGGTTTGCGGTCTGTACTTATTTGCCAAACTAACTTTACTCATCTACATTTCCTCTTTCTATTGATTAGTTGATGTTTTAGGATAATTGTCTAAAATCTCCTTTACTCTTTCTTTATAAGGTTCAAATTGTTTATATTCTATAACTTCTTGTAAAGCTTTTCTTAAATTTTTTAAATCGTATAAGATATGTTTTCCATTTTTACTTAATTTTGGCTGTCCATTTTCATCTAATTTTACATAATTTCCTTTTATACCATCTACAACTCTTATAAAATTTTCCATCCATTCTGGACATACAAATAATTGTCTTCTTTTATCGCTATTATATAATTCATCTACAAATTGCTTTTGTTTTAAATATATTTCATAGTCATAGTCATTATTTTTATTTCCACTCTGTCCATTTGTATGAATTACACCGTCTGACTCTAATTTAGGTGTGAAGAAATACATTCTTCCTCCAGATATTAATAGATAACGTTTTTTTATAGTATTTAAAGCTGTTTTTCCTGGATGTCCACTACAAGCATATTTTGTGAAACCCCATTTATCTGCTACATAATTTATGGCTATCATTCCTTGTCCTGTTAAATATAAATCCTCTTCAAATTCTTGTTCTCTATTTCCTATTATTTTTCTTATAGTAATAATAGCATTAAGAGATACTTCTGTTGTAGGTCTATTCCAAACTAACTTTATTACATTTTCTTTACTTAATAATTCACCTTTCCAATTATACATTGTAAATATAAAAGTTTGTTTACTTTCTTTTGGTACTGATGTAACAGGTATAACTTGATTTTTCTTTTTTAAACATTTAAAATCTTCTTCTTCAAATTTAGTAACACTAGTACCTATTTCCTTTTCTTTATTATAATAATTTTCAAATTCAGCTTTTCTATGTTTACGTCTACTTTTATTTACTCTAACAGCTTTTGGCATATATCTTACACCTCCAAATTATAATACAAATATTTAAACACCTTTTTCTTTTAGTGTTTCAATAAAATTTATAAATGTATTTTCGTCTACTACATAATATCTTTCTTTACTATCACCATAATCAAAACATAGAGCACTATAAAGTTTACTTGTAGCAAATTGTTCTTCTTTCATTTTTGTTAACCATTCTTTTTTTATAGAAAAAGATTTTTTAGGTTCCATACAAGTTTTAGCCTCTATTAACCATTCTTGTCCTATATATAAATCTCCTTTAGAGAATTTTGTAGCTCCGACTATTACTTGTTCTTTTTCCATTTAAACTTTTTGCTATTTGTTTTTCTTGATTGGAACTGGCATCCCTTGTTGATTTCCACATTACTTTCTAAACTCCTTTTAATAAATATGTTACAATTTTCGCTTCCTGTAATTTTACTTTCACTAATAAAATTACAAAAAGGATACTTACCACATAATGTACATCTACTTATCATTTTGTACCTTCTTTTTTCTTCCACGTTTTTTGCCACTAGGTTGGGTTTTAACAGGTTTTTGTTCTTCAGTAATGTTATTTGTTGTTCTATTCCATTCAACAGTTAAATTTGGGTTTATGTTTGCCATATAACCCTTAAATCCTTCTTCATTTAGTTCACTTACATAATCGTTATCATTAATTACTATACTAACTAATTTAACACTACCAATATAAGCTAATCCAAACTTTTTGATTTCTGGAAGTTGTGTAATATGATGTTTCATTACATCCTCTATTAATTTATCTATCATAATAATATCTCTATCGTCTTTTAATACTAACTCAATTTTTCCTGAATTAAATATTTCATTATTTTTACTTCTAAATAACACATACTTTAAATACATTATTTAAACTCCTTAATCTTCTTTACTATTTGCTACTTGTTGATTTGCCTGAGCAAGTGTTTCTTCATCTACTATTTCACTTACATCTTTTTCATCTATAATAGCATTTATTAAATCTAACCATTCCTTATGTTCTTCTAGTAAATTTCTTAATGCTACTTTACCTTGTATTTTGTTATCGTTTAGTATTTCACCTGTCTGTGGATTTACTATATCAAAATATGCTCCTCTTTGATTTATTACTCCTACTTGTAATCCTACCTCTATATAGTCATTTAATAAATCTGGACCTGTTACATATTTAATTGTGTAGTATCCTACACGTCTTGTACTAGGAAATACTTTTGATTTTAATACAACTACATTTATTAAATTTCCTGCAGGATTTTCTGCGTTGCTTGTTAATTCTTTATTATTATCGTCTATAAATTTTCCTTTTCTAAATTCTAATCTTACAGAACAAGCGTGTTTAAATCCTCTTCCTCCTGGAGTAGTTGTTCCTCCAAACATACTTCCTAAATTATCTCTTACTTGGTTTATACAAATAACCATCGAATTATTTTCTACTAAATATCTTTTTACTTGATTTGTAAAATTTTGTAGTGGTAAAGCTATCCCGCCATAAATTTTATCGCCTACACTTTTGTCAGCTAATTGATCTGCCGGCATTGCAGCTATACTATCTAAAACAGCTAAACCTACTTCAGGTGCCTTCATTGTTTCTAATAAAGCATTTAATACTTCACTTGCCGGCCAACCTGCCATTTTTAATCTTATTATCTTACTTGTATCAACTCCAAACTTAGTTGCCCAAGCGTAGTCAAATGTTCCTTCAACATCCATAAACACAACTTTACGTTCTTCTGTTTTATTTTCTTTTGCTTCCTTTTTAAATTTTTGTTGTGCATTTTTTATGATGTCAAAAGCAGTACTTGTTTTTCCACTTCCTTCAGGACCACTAAATTCCATAACGTGACCTAGTGGAAGTCCTCCAAATGTCATATAATTTAATCTAGGAGAACTAAAAGGTATTCTATCGTAATCATTTTTCTCTACCCCAGTTTCCACTACATCTGTGCCATATTTTTTAGCTAATCCTTGTAAAATTACATCTAACTGTGACATTACTTACCTCCAATTTAATTCTCTACAGGTTCTACTTTATTTAAATTTTTATACATACTAAATATAGGAATTCTAACTCCAGTTATTTCTACTTTATATTTTTTACCTATATCTAATTCGTTATATATATCACTACTATTAAATTTTCCTTTAAAAAGTAAATCTGTTATTTTGTATACTTCTCCTTCTTCTGTTGCCACATAATAAATATCAGCATTTCCATCTATACTTCTTTTTATATATTTTTCTTTTACTGTAATTTCTATATTTTCTTTATTCCAATAATCTATAGTTATACAGTAAAATAAAAAACCTAATATAAATATAATTACTAAAACAATAATTATATTTATTAATATATTTCCTTTATTCATATTTCCTACCTCTTCCTACCTCTAAAATTTATTACTAAATCTTCCTAAATCGTATCTTTGTTGTCTAGAAGCTTGTACTTTTTTAACAGCATTTAACGTTTCTATTGCCATTTCAAATTTTTGTTTTATTATTTTATAGCTTCTATCAAACAATATTTTTTCTAATTGTTGTTGTCTTGTTTTTATATCTGCTACAGCATTTTTATCACTTATTGTTCCACGTGCTAAATTGTAAGCTTCTGATTGTGCCTGTTTATATAATTGAGTTGCCATATCACTCTGCATACCTACTATTTCTTGTCCTTCCATAGCATCATATAAAACAATAGGAAGCTGTAAAAGTATATCGTCAATTTCCAAATCTGTTAATTCCTGTGTATCATCTTTTAGAAAACTTTGTATTTTATGAATTATTATAGAAATCTCCTTTGTTCTAGTATCAACAATTTTTTTAATTATTTGTTCCATTTGATTTGTAGCATCTTCATTTATTGTTTGTCCCAAGTTTTCTATCACTTTTAAAACTTCCTTTCTAATATTAATCTTTATTAATAGTTTTTAAATATTCTAAATAACCCTTATATATAGTCATCCAGTCCTCTAATAACATTGTTGCTTTCCAAGGTTTTCTATTTTTTCTATGAAAAACTACAGGTATTCTTTTTTCCTTTTTAGTTTGTAAATCACGAACACTTTGTTCCATAGCTTTATCTATATTTAACTGTTCCACTCTTTTAACTTCAATATGAATATTTGGTAAGCCTTCACAATCGGCTAAAGATTGTTCCAACTTACCATTTGTTTGTGCTGTTCTATGGACATCCATAAATCCATATTTTTCACATTCGTGAGCAAACTCTAGTTCTCCATTTTTACCTTTTTGTTTGCTATTTATTTTTCCCAATACGATCACCCTTAATATCTTACTTATGTAGATAATGATGCAACACATTTAAAGTCTTCGAAATTAAAACATATTGTATTAGTATCTTCTGGATTAAATGTTATTGTATATGTTTCTTCTTTTACAGTACTTAATAAATTTGCTATACTTTGTGCTGGTAATCTAAATTGTGTATTATAATTTTCATTATTAGTTACTTGTAATGTATCTTTTCCTGAACCTTGTAAAGATTCTACAGTAATTACTTGTCCAGCTAAATTATATTGTATATTATCGTCATCTGTACCCATTTCAATAAATGGTATAATTCTTTTTAATGTTTTTAAAGTACTTGTAGTATTTATAGCCACTTTTTTAGTATATTGTTGATTCCAGTAATTAACACAGGCTTCAACAATATATGGATTTAAAGAATCCTTTAGTTTTGTACTAAATGTTAAATTTCCATCTGTAAATATAGCTCCTGTAATTACTATACCGTCTTCCTCTTGTGCTGTTGCTAACATAAATTTTACTTTATCTTTAAATGTTAATGTAGTTAAAATATCTGCTGATTCGGAACTTAAAGCAAATTCTTTACCATATAAAGCAGCTGTTGCAGCTTGCATTAATATTAAGTTTTGGTTTGTACTTATAATTAAATTATTAGTACAATATACACCGTCAATCTTATCATCTGTTTCTGATAAAGTTTTAGCTATGTTTCTTATTGATTTAGAACTTGTGATACTGTCTATATATTTATCGAATTCAATATCTTCTAATTGTTCTGTAGTTCCTTTAAACATATGATCGATTGTTATTGTTAATCCTGTACTCATATCGGCTTGCTCTACAAATTGAAATCTTCCTGTTTCTGTTGTTAATATTAAAACTTTTTGTTCTGTGTTAAATGTAAATTCCACTATACCTGGATCTAAATTTAATACTAAGTCTGTAAACTTTTTAGCACTTACAGATATATTAAACTCTGTAGTATAACTATATGTATCAGATAAAACATCTATTGTTTGGTCTTGGTTACTAGCATAAAGTCTTAAACCTTCTTTATTAACTACAATATAACAAATTTGTGTTAATGGAGATAATCCCTCATCCTTAGCTATTTTTTTAACTTGAGAAACTAAATATTGTAATTCTTTAACATCAATAATAACTTTATCTGAAACTTGATGTTTTGGCTGTTGAGGTTGTGTAACAGCTTGTACAGGTTGTTGTGTATTCTCTACAGTTGTTTGCATTATAGGTTGAACTACTTGTTGTACAGGTTGTGTATTTAATTGTATATTTTGTGATTCACCTGCAACTGTTTGTGTAAATACAGGTTGTTGTAGTTGTGAAGTATTTAGTGTTGTTGTTTCATTAGATGCAGGTTGTTGTGGTACATTATTTACTACCGGTTGTGAATATCCAGCTGTACTCATTACAGGTTGTTGTACATTTCCACTAACTGATACTTCATTTTGTGGAGTTTGTGGTATAGATTGATTAAATGTATTTTGTACTTGATTAAATTGTGGTTGTATATTACTAGATGGTTGTTGTATATTACTAGATGGTTGTTGTGGTTGTACAGGTTGTTGTACATTTCCACTTAAATTCATTGTTGTACTTTCCATATTATTTGGTTCCATACTTTACACTCCTTTTAAATATATATTTGTAATATTAATAACACCTATAAAAACTTTAAGATCTTGATATAATAACTTTATTTTGTATTTCTAATCTAGCGTTTTTGTTATTTCTTAATTCCGGACTCATATATGTTGTCTCTGTTATACCGGAAGATTTTACTCCACGAGCAGACACACATCCGTGATCCATAATAGCTTCTACATATACTTGTTTAGAACCTGTTGCTAATTCTATACATTCTGCTATATCAGCGCATAACTTTTCTTGTAATTGTAAACGTTTTGCACACATATTTACTATTCTCGGTATTTTACTTAATCCAATAACTCTATATCCTTCACTATCGTCTTTACCATTCCAATAAGTAGGTATATAAGCTACATAAATTGTTCCGATTGAACATTAGTGCTAAATGATGTTCACAGTGGCTAAATACATTCTTACACTCTTTAAACACAATAGGATCAAAACTAACTTGAAAATCCTTTTTATACATATTAGCAATTTCTTGGTTTGTATAGTTTTCGCCTTCAAGTAATTCTTGCCAATACCCAGCTACTCTTCTTGGAGTTTCTAGAAGTCCGGGTCTAGTTATATCTTGACCCATAGCTTCAAGTAACATTTTTGTAGCTTCTTGTACTTTTTCATAATTAAACTTATTTTGCATTTTATTTACTCCTTTCTACACACCTCTTTGGTCTACAGGCCAAATTATTTTGTGTAATTGTAGCTGAACTCTTATAGGAACTTTTTTATCAAACATATTATTTTTCTGCATATATGTTACTATATCTTTTGGTTCTATTTCTCCAAATACTGGGCTTAAATATACATAGTTGGAACAATTATATTTTAAAGAACCGGGTATAATATACTCTGTTATTATTTCGTTTGCTTTATTTAAATCTTCGATACTTCCAACTACAAATTTATAAACTATATTACGATATTTATTTTTATAAACATCAAAATTATTTTCTAACATACATATATCCATACCTGAACTAGGACATTTGTAATCTACTGTAAACCAAAGGTTATTATCGTACTTGTTTAATACATATCCATCTTCGTTAAAATATTCTGATATATCCACAGATCCATTTGTTTCTACATTTACATCATATCCAGCTTCACATAGGGCTTGAATTAAATATTTAACATCTGGATGTATTAGTGGTTCCCCTCCTGTTAGTGTTATATTTTGTGTTGGGTATTTTTCACATTCTGTTATTATATCTGTTATAGTCATTTCTTGATAAGGTAATTTGTCTTTTTCTTCTGCCATACAGGCATATTGTGAATCACACCAAACACATCCGTAAATTACATCCATATAATCTTATAAATGTTGTTAGTTCTCCAGCTCTTTTTCCTTCTCCATCAATACTATTAAACAATTCAACAACTTTCATCAGTCATTATCCTCCTCGTAAGTCGCTATATTTCCTTCTGATTCTTGTACTGTAACTTTATAACAAGTTACTATTTGTTCATATATCCATTTTGCTATATTTTCTGCTGTTGGATTTATTCCCTTTAATTCTGGAACATTATTTAAATATTGATGGTCTAATTTATCGTGTATCATTTTTTTAATATTTGTAAAATCTTCTACCATACCATTTTCATTTAATTCTTTAGACTTACAATAAACTGTTACAATCCAATTATGACCGGTGTAAATTTTCACATTTACTTTCGTAATTTAGTGTTAAATTATGTGCTCCAGCTATTTCCATTCTTTTACTTACATAATACATTTATAATTACCTCCTATTTTAAAATTAATTTTGTTGAATATTCGTCTTTTATAGAAGACAATTCCATTTCTACTATTTTTATATTATTAGAATATTTATATACTTCATATAGATAGTACTCTATTTTTTCTTTTAAATATTGTATTAAGTTTTCTGCTACTACTTCTGTATCCAATTCTATATACGGTATATCGTATCTTTTTAATATAGTAGCAATTTCTTTACATACTGGATTATTTATATTAAATATAAACTGTCTGTCAGGAACAGCTTCACTTAAAATAGATTTTAATTCTTCTTGTGGAATTATCATTCCCACTGGTTGTACTTGTGGTCCTTCTACTGTAACTTTTAATTTATATGTTCTACTGTATAATCCATCATATTTTGTATTTGTTTTTGGTAATATATGTGCTGTTTCAAATATTTGTGTACTAGTTGTTTGTAATATCATAGTATTTACTTCTCCTTTATTTTTCTTATTATAGGTTAAATCTTTTCCATATAATTGTATATACATCGGTCTTAAAATTTGTATAGCTTCTTTACATTGAGCTCTTGTAAATTTAGAAACGTGTGTATCATCTATTTCTAGATTCATTCTATTACTTAACATTTTATACATAGATCCTCTAGTTTTCTTTTTATTGTATCCGTATAGCCCATATTGCATCTAAATATCTATGTACAGTATGTCTATAATGTTGTAAATTTTTATAACTCATTTTAAACAGACCTCCTTTTTTAATAAAGAGTTTTGTCTGTTTTATATTGATATTTTCTAAATGTTTTTATTGTTTCTTCATTATCCATTTTTACTGTTTTTAATATTGAACTAGTACTTTGTAGATCATTCATTGTTTTAATATATTTATAAATTAAATCATCTCTAAATCCTATTTCTTCAGCATCTTCTTTACTATTTCCATAATAAACTAATTTAATATTTGCCCAAATAATTGCAGATAAACACATAGGACAAGGATAACAACTTGTATATAATTCACATCCTGTTAAATCGTATGTATTTAAATTTTTACAAGCATCTCTTATAGCTTCTATTTCTGCGTGTGCTGTTGGGTCGTTATTTTTTAATACATTATTTTTTCCTAAACCTACAATAAAATCATTTTTAACTACAACTGCTCCAAAAGGTCCTCCGTGATTTAATAATAGATTTTGACAAGCTAACTCGTCTGCTACTTGCATATATTTATTCAATATTAACTCCTCCTTATTTAGTTAGGTAGTTAATACTACCTAACATTATTTAGTTTGTAAATTTTTTAAATATCTAACAAATTTTGCAGTTAAAGGAGAAACAACAGATTCTATCAATGTTTCTAATATTGTTGTACATAGTACTAAAGTTCCTATCATTTGCCAAGGATTCTCTACAGTACCTGTAATTCCTAAAGGAGCAAATGATATTAAATAAAATAATCCATTATCTACTAATTGTCCAAAGAATGTAGATGTTATAGCTCTACCTATAAATCCTAAAGACTTATCTGGATTTTTACTATGTTTTTTCATTAAATACATAATTTGAGTATTAATATAATTTCCTAATAAGAATGCTATTATAGAACCTATAGCTATTCTCCATCCTGTACCTAATACTGTTGAATAGGCACTTCCTACAAAATCATTAGTACCTGGAATTGCTATTGCTATCCAACATACAATATTAAAACATATATTTAATAAGGCACTTCCTGTAAATGTTAATATAGCTCTTTTCTTTCCATAAACTTCTGTTATTACATCCATACAAGCGAAAACTAACCAAGATATTAATGTTCCACCTGTTGTAACTGCAAATAAAATATTTCCAAATGTTTTAACTGCTAAAATGTTTTGTAACACTGAACCTGTTACATAAAAAGCGGTTATTACTATTAACCAATTTATTAATTTTTTATTTTCCATTTTATATTTCCTCCTAGTATTTTTATAGTTGGTTGGATTTACATACAACTTTTATATGTTAAATAGTGAAGGTCTTGATTTATATATTTGTTTTTTCATAAAACTAATTTGGTATCCCATTCCACTATATTGTTCTAAAGGTAAATTAACTTTTTTAAAATAAGGTAATAATTCCTTATAATAATTTTTTCCACATAGAAAAGTTATTTCTGTATCACTGTTTATATTTAAATCATTTAATTGTCTTAAGACTTTTTGTGTCCATTCTTTATATTGTTCTTGTGTAGCTTCGTTTAATGTAATATTATAAGGAGTAATTATATCGTGTAAATGTAGTACTCCGTATTTTGCGGATAATATAAATATATTATCTTCACTTGTTAAAGTTTTAGCATACTGTAAACAAGTAGAAAAATAATTACCTTGATACATTTTATAAGCTTCACAAGTTACTATATTTTTCTTTTTACCACATCCTATAAACACTACCATATAAACTACTCCTTATTAATCGTTTTTACATTACTGTCTTTATACTCTATTGGATCTTCTACACCGTTTAACTTAAAAGCATTTAATCTATCAATACAAGTACCACAGGTGCCACAAGCTTTATCTCCTCCTTCATAGCAAGACCAAGTTAATTCATATGGAACATTTAAGTTTAAACCTGTTTTAACTACTTCAGCTTTATTCATATTAATTAAAGGTCTATTAATATGTATTTTTCCATAAGTTCCGATATTGATAGCTTCGTCCATCGCTTCGGCAAATTCAGGACTGCAATCTGCATAAGCTTGTCCAGCAGCATCATCTGCGTGTGCTCCATAATAAATTTCTACTTCTTCACCAGGAAATAAACTATCTGCATAAGCTGTTGCTATGGATAAGAACAAACCATTTCTAAAAGGAACATAAGTTGCTACTCTTCCTTCTCCATTTTCTTGTATTTGTTCTACATAACTTTTATGTTCTATTTCATTTCCACCTTTTACTAAAGTACATACATCTTTAGCATATTTCATTACATTCGAAATATCTTCTTCTATATGTTTTACTTTATAGTATTCTGCTATTTTTCTAGCACATTCTAATTCTTTGTCGTGTTTTTGTCCATAATATAAAGAAGCTGTAATAACATTTTCACTTCCATATTTTTGTATTGCTAAAGCTACACACGTTGTAGAATCTACTCCTCCAGAATTTAATACTAAAGCTTTTCCCATTTTTACACCTCCTTTACTTTATAATATTTATAAATAACACAATATTAAATATTGAGTAACTTATACTAAAACATTTTAAATAATTTTGTTTGATGAGATATTGTTTCTTTATACACATAATTTTTTGCCCATTCACTTAAATATGCTGCATTAACTTCTTCACGTGCGTATCTATCTGTTCTAACTTGTTCATAAGTATATCCCAATTCAAGTAAGTGGTCTTTAACTACTTTTTGTTTTCTTGGAAGTAAATTTGTAAAATTATCTGGATTTTTTTCTGTTTGTTCACTAACACAAACAGTTCCTAATTCTGTAAATATACTTCCTGTCATAGCTGTCATTAACCATCCTGTACTATCGGCACTTGTTATAGGATATTTTTCTAATAAATCTAAACTAGTCATTCCAAATGCGTGTGTTTTTACATTAGGATTTGTAGATTTTTTAATAGCTTCAAAACATCTAGATAAAAAAGCTTCTTTAACTGGTTTTGCTTTACTTACCATTCCTCCTAAAGCTATATATTTAATGTGTTCTCCATTTTCATCTGTCCAATTTAAAGCTTGTTCTAAAAATTTTTGTGGTTCTCCTACGTGATATGTATACAATAATCCATCTTTATTAATTATTCTTTCTCTCATATACAAATAGTTTTCCCAGGTTTTTTGTGCAGCTTCTTCTACTTGTGATTGAGTAGGTGCCTTATCTATATTTCCAGGAATACTATCTACTTGTCCAAACAAATAAATATAATCTACTCTTTCATTTAACCATTGTATATAAGCATCTACATCTACTTCTTTTCCTTTTGTCCAAGCTGTAAACGCTCCAGAATCTATAAATAGTTTAGATCCTGTATCTCCTTTTTGTTTTACATTAGTAATCCATTTTTCTATCAATGATTTATCGTTCATATAGGATAATAATTTATCATATCCTTGTTGTTGTATCCATTTAGTTGTAGCTTGATGTGATGCTCCTGCTAAATATATATTCACTTTTTATATCACCCCTTTACAATATATATAACACCTTTACTAGTGTACTTATTTAAGTTACACTAGTAAAAGTATATGTTATTAATAATCTTTTCTTTCTTTATATAATCCCTTAGTTATAAAATCATTATATTGTTTTTCTGTTATTTCATCGTCTTCCATAGATACTTCCGGTCCATACCAATAAAAAAATCCGCTCTGTATCACACTTCATCGGGATATTTATTCTTTCTGCTCCAGCTTGTATCATTAAACCACTTAATAACTCTCCACATCTTTTTCTATTTTCAAATGGACACTCTGCTATAATCTCCAAATTTGTTAGTCACATAGTTTCCTATATGTTCAGACTATATCTTCAATGTTTTTCAAACATTGTTAACCACTTTAAGTAGTGTTAATTACTACTTTACATCGCTACACTCATCACGATTAGTCGTTACACTTTCAATTAAGATGAATACTATTTAGTACTATATTTCTAACTCCGTTAACTTTAATATTTGTGTATAATGAAATTTGTTGATAAGTTAAACCTTGTTTTCTTAAATTATGTATTTTATTATATAAAGCTGGTGTTACTTCTACCATAATATTATTTAAATTTTTAACTTTGCCTTTATAAGGTATATAGGTAGGTTTCTTGCCTTTATGCTTGATGGAATTTAACAATTTCATTTTATTAGCTTTTTCCTCCCCGTATATTTCAATATGATTCCTACCTTTGTAATAATTACTTAATTTTCTCTTCATATAAATAGATTTATTTATACTATTCATAGAGTTATAAATATTTTGACTATTTATTCCTCCATAAAAATTCATCCAATAATCCTCACGTTCATTACCTAGATTATCTTCTACCAACTCTATAACAGAGTATATGAAACTTTGAACTCCAAATTTATTGTAATCGGTCTGTAAATACTCATTACAATGTCTATTATTTTTTAAATCGTTTATATGTTCTTTTCTTCTTTTAGTATAGTTCTTTGTTTGTCCAATATAAACTTTATTATTTTTTACACATTGTATTTTATATATAGTTTTAATAATAACCACCTTCTTTGTTTAGCACGGTATTACCTTGTCCAACTTCATTGGATTTAGGTTCCCTTACTCATAAACTATTACTAGTTCTGAACCGTTAGCTGTTATATTTTATAACAACACCCTATTAACATAGGTTCGGTTAATTTTAACACGACAAGTTTACATAAAATATCGTGTACTGGAAAAAGCATTCGAAATCCTAATCTTTTAAGTTCTTCATTTTGTCCTATTAATATCATAGCACGCTTACTCATATCAGCTGCACTCGTTTTACCTTTATATTTCTATAAAGCCTGACTATCTTTTCTAACATAATTATTAGTACACCTCTTCCAACCGTAACTCATCCTCGGCTGTACTCCCTTACAACAAGGGATAGTCGATACACTTTTTAAAGTTTAATCCAATAATAACCATAGTGTGATTTTCTTTTTCCATTTTTATTGTAAGAATCACATACTCTTAATAAATTTCCAGCTTCTTTACAAGGTCGACCAAAATACTTACAAGCCTTACTAGCAGACTCAAATTCTTTAAATAAACTTTCATCTTTTTTATTTAAAGCTGCTATTCTTTGCTTTTGTTTATTATTATATTCTAATAAACCTTTAACACAATTATTTTTCTGTTCTTGTGTCCAATTATTCCATATATTCTTACTATGTTCACTAAACCACTGTCTTAATTCCGGTGTGTAAGAAGATTTTACACTTTTAGAAATTTTCTCTCTTACTTCTTTACTTTTCATACTTTTACAATGTTTAGCTTTTACTTTTGGGTCAAACATAGGATTTACATCACCCCCAATAGTTCTATTATATCCCTGCTTATAAGTATTATACTTATTAATATAATACATTTCCTTTTCATCTTTTTGTTCTATTGGGACTGTTTCTATTAAACTTAATTTAAAATTACTTATTCCATATTTGTTCATCGCTTTATCTATATATTGACTATACCTATTTAAATGTTTAGCATTACGACAATGAATTTTCCATCTAACTTTATATCCTCTTATAGTTTGACCTACATATTGTTTTCCATTTATTAAATTAGTTATTAAATATATATCAGCTGTTTGCATAAAATATCACCTCTATAATATTTTACCGTCACTGATATGTCTAAACTTTAACTTAGCACGGGATTAGCATATTTATTACTAAACTTAGCCTTCCCCGTTAGCACTAATTTTTAATTAGTACACCCCTGAGTAATAGGGTTCGATGTATAAGGGCAGTTAAACCTGTTTGGTTTACCCTGAATAGTTGAATTTACGCATTGCCTAAGGCTCTCTGCGATAAATGCTCCATTATCTGTTATGTCTATACCTTCTTCTTTAGCTTGCTCAATAATTTTCTTTTTCTTATAAGAATTAGCTTTTTCTAATAATTCATTATAATAATCTTTTATTTCCTGACTTACTTCTTTTTGTACTACACTTTTTGCTGTAAATAAAGGATTAAAATCTACTTTTCTTTTGTCGTTATATTTATAAGTAAATGGTTCGTCTTGTATATGCTTCAAGTACCTGCGCCTTCCCCAAGCGGTAGTAGTATACCCATTTTGTTTTGCTTTTTGTTGTGTTATTTCCGTAAATTGTTTTATTGCTGGGTAGGCATCGAAGAAGTCGTCTATTATTTTTTGTGCTTCTTCTACAGTACTATGTATTTGTTCTGCTACAGAAGCTGTTCCTCTTCCATAGAGAATGCCGTAAGAGTATACTTTTGGTCGCACTTCTTCTTTTCTTACCTTCTTCATTAGTAGTACCGTCTGGATAAAATTCTCTACAATTTTCATATGTAGTTTTATATATTTCTGCCGCCATAGTACTATATAAATCTTTTCCTGTTAAGTATGCTTCTCTCATTTTTGGATCTCCACTTAATGAAGC